>JALZDD010000263.1 GCA_030862715.1 Actinomycetota bacterium
TGCTGGATGAGGTGACGCAGCGCCTGGACGACCTCGACCAGGTTGTGCGGCGCCATGTTGGTGGCCATGCCCACCGCGATGCCGGTGGTGCCGTTGACGACCAGGTTGGGGATCGCCGACGGCAGGACCGACGGCTCCGTCTCGCGGCTGTCGTAGTTGGGCCGGAAGTCGACCGTGTCCTCGTCGATCGACTCGGTCATCGCCGCGGCGGCCGGGGCCATCCGGCACTCGGTGTAACGCATGGCCGCCGGCGGGTCGTCGCCGCCGGGGGAGCCGAAGTTGCCGTGCCCGTCGATCATCGGCAGCCGCATCGCCCACGGCTGAGCCATCCGGACGAGGGCGTCGTAGATGGCGCCGTCGCCGTGCGGGTGCAGCTTGCCCATCACCTCACCGACGATGCGGGCACACTTCACGTGGCCGCGGTCTGGACGTACGCCCATGTCGTTCATCGTGTAGAGGATCCGGCGCTGCACGGGCTTGAGACCGTCGCGGGCGTCGGGCAGTGCCCGGGAGTAGATGACGGAGTAGGAGTACTCCAGGAATGAGGACCGCATCTCGTCCCCGATGTCGGTGTCGAGGATGTGCTCCTCGAAGTCGTCGGGTACGTCCTGCTTGGTCTTGCCGCGTGCCATAAGGGGCATTGTCTCGAATCCCTGTGCGAGTGCGACATCGGGCTCGCCGACTGTGCCAATTTCTGGATGGGATCCGAGGCAGGTAGGTCTTCCGTACGCCGCGCAGCCGCGTACATTGGCTGTAGAGATCAATCCGTCCAGGAGTCACCGGTTCAACGCACATGGAGGTGCTTGAAGATGGCTGTCACCCAGATCGAGCTCGACACCGAGCTGCTCGAGGAGATCCAGCGGATCTCCGGCGCGACCACGCCCCAGGAGGCGGTGGAGTTCGCTGTGCGCGAACTCGTCATCCGCAACCATGAGGGCGACGCTCCCAAGCACGCCCAGAAGCTGGCGCGCAACTGGGACTATGACGGCTGGCGGGTGCTCAACGAGCGCGACCGCGCCAACGTCGTACGTCACTGACGGCGGCTGCTGCGCGCGAGACCCTGGCCTCTGCCGCTAGATTTCTCTCGTGACCGCGCAGCAGACCCCGCCGTACCCCTCCCACTGGGAGGCGGACGTGCTGCTGCGCGACGGGCGGACGGCACACATCCGGCCGATCCGGTCGGCGGACAAGGACCTGCTGGTCGACTTCTACGACCACCGGGTCAGCGACGAGTCGAAGTACTACCGCTTCTTCTCGCCGATGCCGCACCTGTCCGCCCGCGACGTCGCGCGCTTCACCGAGGTCGACCACAAGGACCGGGTGGCGTTCATCCTGACCCTGCGCGGCCGGATGATCGCGGTCGGGCGCTACGACGTGGTCAAGCCCGGCGAGGCCGAGGTCGCCTTCCTCGTCGAGGACGACTACCAGGGCCGGGGGATCGCGCAGATCCTGCTCGAGCACCTCGCCCAGGCCGGACGCGAGCGCGGGGTCACCAAGTTCACCGCCGACGTGCTCCCGGACAACGCGCGGATGATCCAGACCTTCCGCGACGCCGGCTACAAGGTTGCCAGCGTCTACGAGGACGGGGTCATCTCGCTGCAGTTCGGGATCGACGTCACCGACACCGCGGTCGGCCGCCTCGCCCTGCGCGAGCACGAGGCCGAGTCCGCCTCGATCCACCGGTTCTTCAACCCGCGCTCGGTCGCGGTCATCGGCGCGAGCCGGAGGCAGGAGACCGTCGGCCAGGCGCTCGTGCGCAACCTGGTGATCGGTGACTTCACCGGCCGGGTCTACATGGTCAACCCCAGCTCCACCGCGGTCAGCGGCATGCCGGCCTACAAGAGCGTCCAGGACATCCCCGACGACGTCGACGTGGCGATCGTCGCGGTGCCCGCCGACGCCGTCCAGGACGTCGTGCTCGACTGTGCCGCCAAGGGCGTGCACGGGCTCGTGGTCATCTCCAGCGGCTTCGCCGAGACCGGCGAGGAGGGCCGCCAGCGGCAGCGGCGGCTGGTGAACCTGTCCCGCTCCTACGGCCTGCGGCTGATCGGGCCCAACGCGCTCGGCGTCATCAACACCGACCCGCAGGTCAAGATCAACGCCAGCCTCGCCCCGACGATGCCGCCGCGCGGCCGTGCGGGCTTCTTCTGCCAGTCCGGCGCGCTCGGCTCCGCGATCCTGGAGAAGGTCAACAACCGGGGCCTGGGTCTGTCGACCTTCGTCAGCGCCGGAAACCGCGCCGACGTCTCCGGCAACGACCTCCTGCAGTATTGGGAGGAGGACGTCTCGACCGAGGTCGTGATGATGTACCTGGAGTCGATCGGTAACCCGCGAAAGTTCTCCCGCATCGCCCGCCGCGTCTCCCTGCGCAAGCCGATCGTCGCGGTCCGCTCAGGCCGCACCACCCAGGGTGTGCCGATGGGTCACGCGGTCCGCAAGATCAGCGCCCCGCCGGCGGCCGTCGACGCGATGTTCCGCCAGGCCGGGATCATCCAGGTCGACACCCTCGACGAGATGTTCGACGTCGCCCAGCTCCTCGCCCACCAGCCGCTTCCGCGCGGCCGGCGGGTGGCCATCGTCGGCAACTCCGACGCCCTGGGCCTGCTGGCCGCCGACGCTGCGGTCTCGGCGGGCCTGCAGGTCAACAAGCAGGTCCCGCTCCCGACCGAGCCGAGCGCCGAGGACTTCGAGGACGCGCTCGACGCGGCCATCGACGACCCCGAGGTCGACGCGGTGATCTCGGTCTACATCCCGCCGCTCAACGTCTCCGGCGAGGAGATCGCCAACGTGCTCGCCGCGGTAGGAGAGCAGTCCGACAAGCCGCTGGTCACCAGCTTCCTGGGCGCCGAGGGTGTCCCCGAGCTGCTCCGAGTCCCCGACGTCGCCGGCTCGACCGCCGGTCGCGGCTCGGTGCCGTCCTACTCCTCGGTGGAGTCGGCCGTACGCGCCCTGGCCAAGGTCGTGGAGTACGCCGTGTGGCTGCGCTCCGCCGACGGCGAGACCCCGTGGCTCAGCACCGACGAGTGCGACCCGCGCACGGCCCGCAAGATCGTCACCGACGTGCTCGCCGCGCGCCCGGCCGGGGGCGACCTGAGCCGCGAGGACCTGGGCATGGTTCTGGCCGCGTACGGGATCAAGCTGTGGAACACCCACAGCGTCAGCACCCTGGAGGAGGCGATCTCCGCCGCGGAGGACCTCGGCTGGGGTGTCGTCCTCAAGGCGACCGTGGAGAGCGTCCGGGAGCGGCCCGACCAGGCCCATGTCGTACGCAACATCGACGACGTCGACGAGATGACCGAGGCCTGGGAGCTGATCACCAGCCGGATCCCGCCCGAGACCGGCGGGTTCACCGTGCAGCGCACCGCGCCTCCGGGAGTCCCAGTCGCGATCCGGTCGATGGAGGACCCGCTGTTCGGCCCTGTGGTCTCCTTCGGGATCGCCGGCCCGATCACCGAGCTGGTGGCCGACAAGGCCTACCGGATCCCGCCGCTGTCCGAGCGTGACGCCGCCTCGATGGTGCGTGAGATCAAGGCAGCGCCGATGCTCTTCGGCTACCGCGGCGGCGACATGGTCGACGTCGACGAGATCGAGCGGCTCGTCCTCAGGGTCGCCCAGCTGCAGAACGACCTGCCCCAGATCTCCTCCCTCGACCTCTCCCTGGTCCTCGTCGGGCTCGAGGG
>JALZDD010000311.1 GCA_030862715.1 Actinomycetota bacterium
GCGCCACACCAGGCGCGGGGCGGGTACAGGGAGTCGAGTTGCAGAGCAAGCAGGTCGCCGTGGCAGGCATCCTGACCGGCGGGGTCATCACCGGTCTCGGAGTGGTCGTCCTCATCGCCGGCCTGGCGCAGGCCGAGCGACCCGATCGTGACCCGGTCACGGGTTATGAGGACGTCGGGAACGTCTATCCCGATGTGGATCCGCTGCCGTCGGCGCCGGGATCGAAGCCGTCCGAGGAGCCCTCGGACGGCTCGTCGGCGCGTCCGCGTGGTTCGGCGGCCGATCGTGACGGCGCGACACATCAACCGGAGGCCGACCCGTCGATGACCGGCGGCCCGGACCGGCCGACGTCGTCGCGTGAGCCGGACGAGCCCGCCGAGACCGGTGGCTCGACGCCCACCTCCGGGCCTACACGTACGGCGGAACCGGAGCCGAGTGTCGAGCCGACCGAGTCGGCCGATCCCACTACAGACCCGACGCCGACCGAGACCGCGACTCCGACTACGGAGCCGTAGTCACCAACCCCGCTCGCGCCACTCGGCGAGATGAGGACGCTCGGCGCCGAGCGTGGAGTCGTCGCCGTGGCCCGGGTAGAACCAGGTCTCGTCGGGGAGGGTGCCGAAGATGCGCTCCTCGACATCGTCGAGCAGTTGCGTGAAACGTACGGGATCCTGCTGGGTGTTTCCGACGCCTCCCGGGAAGAGGCTGTCGCCGGTCCACAGATGGGGCGTGCCCTCGGGATCGCGGTAGACGAGAGCGACCGAACCGGGCGTGTGCCCGCGCAGCGCGATGACCTCGAGGGTGCAGTCGCCGACGGTGACGGTGTCCTTGTGGGAGAGCGTGCGGGAGATGGGTACGCCGGTGGCCTCCGTGATCGCGGCGGCATCGGGCTCTCCGGCGAGGGCGGCCGCGCCGGTCGCGGCGGTGACGTCGGCCAGGGCCCGGTGGTGGTCCCAGTGCTGGTGGGTGGTGACGACGGTGGCCAGGTCCTCGCCGATGAGGGGGAGCAGGGTCTCCGGCTCGGCCGCGGCGTCGATGAGAAGCTGCTCGCCGGTCGTCCGGCAGCGCAGCAGGTAGCAGTTGTTGGACATCTGCGCGTCGACGGCGACCTTCGTGATGGTCAGCCGGCCGAGCTCGCGTACGTCGGCCGGGCCGCCCGGTTTCACCGCGCCTGTATAAGTGGTAGGGGCATCGCTCATGCGTCTATGCAAGCACGTCGGACACGACCAGAAGTAAAATGTCGGTGCTCCGTGAGAGGGTGCCGTCTGGGAGTCTTCCCGGCGTCGTATGATGCGAACATCTGTTCGACGCAGTAGCGCGATGCGATAAGCACTGGACGAGGAAAGAACGTGGCGGAGCAGCAGCTGATCATCCGGGGAGCCCGGGAGCACAACCTGAAGGATGTCTCCCTCGACCTGCCTCGGGACTCGATGATCGTGTTCACCGGCCTGTCCGGGAGTGGCAAGTCGAGCCTCGCGTTCGACACCATCTTCGCGGAGGGCCAGCGTCGCTACGTCGAGTCGCTGTCGGCGTACGCTCGACAGTTCCTCGGTCAGATGGACAAGCCCGACGTCGACTTCATCGAGGGGCTCTCCCCGGCGGTCTCGATCGACCAGAAGTCGACCTCGAAGAACCCGCGCTCGACCGTCGGCACCATCACCGAGGTCTACGACTACCTGCGTCTGCTCTACGCCCGTGCCGGGCGTCCGCACTGCCCGACCTGTGGTGCGCCGATCGAGCGGCAGACGCCGCAGCAGATCGTGGACCACGTGCTCACGCTGGAGGAGGGGCGCCGCTTCCAGGTGCTGAGCCCGGTGATCCGGGCCCGCAAGGGGGAGTATGTCGAGCTCTTCAGCCAGCTGCAGCAGCAGGGCTACTCCCGCGTGCGGGTGGACGGCGAGACCCACCAGCTCGACGCGCCGCCCAAGCTCGAGAAGCAGAAGAAGCACACCATCGAGGTGGTCATCGACCGGCTCGCGGTCAAGGAGTCCTCCAAGCGGCGGCTGACCGACTCGGTCGAGACCGCGCTGGAGCTGGCCGGCGGTCTGGTCGTCTTCGACTTCGTGGACACGGGCGAGCAGATGAAGTTCTCCGAGCGGATGTCGTGCCCCAACGACCACCTGCTCGACACCGACGAGCTCGAGCCGCGGTCGTTCTCGTTCAACTCGCCCTTCGGCGCCTGCCCGGCCTGCACGGGTCTCGGCACCCGGATGGAGGTCGACCCCGAGCTGGTCGTCCCCAACCCGGCAGCCACCCTCGCCGAGGGCGCGCTGCAGCCCTGGTCCCAGGCCCACGTCGCCGAATACTTCCTGCGCCTGCTGGAGGCTCTCGGCGGTGAGCTCGGCTTCGACCTGGACACCCCGTGGGACGACATCCCGGCCGCGGGCCAGAAGGCGATCCTCGACGGTCACGGGCGCAAGGTGCACGTCGTCTCGGTCAACCGCTACGGCCGGCGCCGTTCCTACGACGCCGAGTTCGAGGGCGTACGCCGCTGGGTGGAGCGGCGCCACAAAGAGGCCGAGTCCGACACCACCCGGGAGCGCTTCGAGGGCTACATGCGCCAGGTGCCGTGCCCGACCTGCAAGGGCACCCGGCTCAAGCCCGTCTCGACCTCGGTGACCCTGGGCGAGCGGAACCCTGCTACTGGACGAGGCGGTCTCAACATCGCCGAGCTGTGCGCGCTGCCGATCAACGAGGCCGCGGAGTGGCTCGACCAGGTCGAGCTCAGCGGCCGGGAGCGGCAGATCGCCGAGCAGGTGCTCAAGGAGATCCAGGCGCGGCTGCGCTTCCTCCTCGACGTCGGTCTCGACTATCTCTCCCTCGAGCGCCCCTCGGGATCGCTCTCCGGCGGCGAGGCCCAGCGGATCCGCCTGGCGACCCAGATCGGGTCCGGGCTGGTCGGCGTCCTCTACGTGCTCGACGAGCCGTCCATCGGCCTCCACCAGCGCGACAACCACCGGCTGATCGAGACCCTCGAGCGGCTCAAGCGGCTCGGCAACACCCTGATCGTCGTCGAACACGACGAGGACACCATCAAGGTCGCCGACTGGGTCGTCGACATCGGCCCCGGCGCGGGTGAGCACGGGGGCCAGGTGATCCACTCCGGCACGGTCAAGGAGCTGCTCGCCAACGAGCAGTCGGTGACCGGTCAGTATCTGGCGGGTCGCCGCGAGATCGCCGTCCCGGCCGTACGCCGCCCCTGCACCGCAGGGCGCGAGCTGACCGTCCACGGCGCCAAGGAGAACAACCTCAAGGACATCGACGTCACCTTCCCGCTGGGGCTCTTCCTCGCGGTCACCGGCGTCTCCGGCTCGGGCAAGTCGACGCTCGTCAACGACATCCTCTACACCGCCCTGGCCAAGGAGTTCTACCGCGCCCGCACCGTTCCGGGCCGGCACACCAAGATCTCCGGCCTGGACAACGTCGACAAGGTGATCCACGTCGACCAGTCCCCGATCGGGCGTACGCCGCGGTCCAACCCGGCCACCTACACCGGCGTCTTCGACCACATCCGCAAGCTCTTCGCCTCCACGCCGGAGGCCAAGATGCGGGGCTACCTGCAGGGCCGGTTCTCGTTCAACGTCAAGGGCGGCCGCTGCGAGGCCTGCTCGGGTGACGGCACGATCAAGATCGAGATGAACTTCCTGCCCGATGTGTACGTCCCGTGCGAGGTCTGCCACGGCGCGCGCTACAACCGCGAGACGCTCGAGGTCCACTACAAGGGCAAGTCGATCGCCGAGGTGCTCGACATGCCGATCGAGGAGGCGGTGGAGTTCTTCGCCGCGGTGCCCGCGATCGCGCGCCACATGAAGACCCTGGTCGAGGTCGGCCTGGGCTACGTGCGGCTGGGGCAGCCCGCGACCACCCTGTCGGGTGGTGAGGCGCAGCGCGTCAAGCTCTCCGCCGAGCTTCAGAAGCGCTCGACGGGCAAGACGCTCTACGTCCTCGACGAGCCGACCACCGGTCTCCACTTCGAGGACATCCGCAAGCTCATCGGCGTGCTCTCCTCACTGGTCGACAAGGGCAACACGGTGCTGGTGATCGAGCACAACCTCGACGTGATCAAGACCGCCGACTGGATCATCGACATGGGTCCGGAGGGCGGCAACCGCGGCGGCACGGTGATCGCCGAGGGCACTCCCGAGACGGTCGCCGAGACCCCTGGCAGCCACACCGGCGGCTTCCTCGCCCCGCTGCTCGACGGCAAGGCCGCTGAGCAGCCGCCGGCCAAGCCGGTGAAGGCGAAGGCCGCCCCGGCCAAGAAGGCAGCGGCCAAGAAGTCGGCGGCGCGGAAGAAGGTCAACGCCTCCTGACCCCGGGCTCGAGATTTCCC
>JALZDD010000346.1 GCA_030862715.1 Actinomycetota bacterium
GGTGGGTCGCGGCGCAGGACCTTGGGGAGGTACGCGGCGCCGGGGCTCTGGGCGGCCGCGGCGTCGTTGGGGTTGGAGATGCCGCAGCGCTGCAGGGAGAGGCAGCCACAGCCGATGCAGGAGTCGAGGTTGTCGCGCAGACGCTCGAGGGCGTGGATCTGCTCCTCGAGGCGGCGCCGCCAGTGCCTGGACATGCGCGCCCAGTCGGCCTTCGTGGGGGTGCGGTCCCCCGGCAGGCAGTCGAGCTCGGCCTTGATCTCGTCCAGGGAGAGCCCGACGTTGGCGGCCGCCCGGATGAAGGCGAGCCGGCGCAGGACGCTGCGCTCGAACGTACGCTGTCCCCCCGCCGACCGCTCGGCGCGGATCAGGCCCTGGCTCTCGTAGTAGCGCACCGCGGAGGCCGCATAGCCGCTGCGCCGGGTCACCTCGCCCATGGTGAGCAGGTCGTGGGTGTTCATCTCACTCTTTTCTGTCACAGCCCCTTGATCTCAAGTTCACTTTAGGTTGAATCCTAGACGGCATGAACAGATCAGACAACGAAGTAGCCGTCATCACCGGCGGATCCGCAGGGCTGGGGCGCGCCGTCGCGACCGCCCTCATCGACAAGGGTTGGCGCGTCGTCACCGACGCCCGCCACGCCGACCGCCTCCATGCCGCCCTCCCGAGCAGTTCTCGGGTGACGACGCTGAGCGGCGACGTACGCGATCTCGACCATCAGGACGCGATCGCGGACGCCGTCGCCCGGCACGGGCGCCTCGACCTGCTCGTGCACAACGCCAGCGAGCTCGGCCCGATGCTTCCCCTGGCCGAGGTCCCCGAGAGCCTCTTCTCCAGCGTGCTCGAGACGAACCTGCTGGCCCCGCTCTCGCTCACCCAGCGGCTCCTCCCCTACCTGATCGCCTCGCGCGGCGCCCTCATGGGCATCTCGAGCGACGCGGCTGTCGAGCACTACCCGACCTGGGGAACGTACGCAGCGAGCAAGGCCGCCCTCGACCACCTGATCCTCACCCTCGGTGAGGAGAACGGCATCCGCGCGTACGCCGTCGATCCCGGCGACATGCGCACCGCGATGCACCAAGCCGCATTCCCCGGTGAGGACATCTCCGATCGACCGCTGCCGGAATCGGTCGTTCCGCACCTGCTCGCACTGCTCTCCGGCGACCAGTCGTCCGGGCGCTACCGCGCCACCGAACTCGCATCCGTAGGGGCATCCCGATGACCATGCTCGCCGAACGACCGACCACCACGTTCCCGTTCCCTGAGGACACCACCGCTCCCGCGCCCGCGGAGTGGCGCGGCATGGAGCGCGATGGGGTGCGCCTGCTGGTGGCATCGCCGGGCGGCGTACGACATGCCCGGTTCCGCAACCTTGCCGACCACCTCTCCCCTGGCGACCTGGTCGTGGTCAACGACTCGGTGACCGAGGCGCGCCAGCTCGACGCCGACCTGATCGGGCGCGGCGGGGTTGTGCTCCACCTCGCCCAGCGTCTCGACACCGGCTGGGCCGTAGAGATCCGCTCCGCACCCGACGCATCCCGGTCCGTGCTCGACGCCGCCGAGGGCGACGTGATCGTGACCGCCGGTCTCCGGGTCACGCTGCGCGAGCCCTACCCCGACGGTCGCGCCTCCTCCCCGACCGGCGAGGGCAACCGGCTGTGGCACGCCCGTGTCACCGGCGACGTGACCGCCGAGCTGGCGCGGGCGGGCCGCCCGATCGCGTACGGCTATCTCGACCGGCGCTACCCGCTCTCCGCCTACCAGACCGTCTTCGGGCATCGCCCGGGCAGCGCGGAGATGCCCTCGGCAGCGCGTCCGTTCACCCATCCTCTGGTCACCGAGCTGGTCACGCGCGGCATCCAGATCGCGCCGATCACCCTGCACACCGGCGTCTCCTCCCAGGAGGCCGGCGAGGCCCCTGGCGCGGAGTGGTTCGAGGTCTCCGAGACCACGGCCCGGCTGGTGGAGCAGACCAGGTACGCCGGTGGCCGCGTCGTCGCGGCGGGCACCACCGTCACCCGAGCCCTCGAGTCGGCGGTCATCCCCGCGACCGGCGCGGTCAAAGCGGCGAGCGGCTGGACCGACCGGGTCATCACCCCCGCCAACCCTCCGTACGTCGTCAACGGGCTCATCACCGGCTGGCACGATCCGCAGGCCAGCCATCTGCTGCTGGTCGAGGCCGTCGCCGGCCCCGAGCTCACCCA
The DNA here is from genome assembly GCA_030862715.1 of Actinomycetota bacterium. The sequence goes on from JALZDD010000346.1 coordinate 2,202, forward strand.
GGCTGCCTACGACGCAGCCGTCGCCGAGGGCTATCTGTGGCACGAATTCGGCGACTCCGCGCTCCTGCTCCCCTGAAATGCCGAGACGTCACGTACGTCGGCCGAGACGTCACGCCGGTGCCAACTCGGCCGACGCTGGTGACGCTTCGGCCGACGCGGGCGCCGCCTCGGCGGCTTACGGCAGGTCACCCTCGACGTAGGTCACCGGGGTGCCGACCGCGACGGTGCGGCCGACGGTGCACAGGCGGGTCTCGGACTTCTTGATCGCGTCCGGGAGGACCTTGCGGGCGGCGTCACCGGCCTCGCCTTCAGGGAAGGTGATCTCGAAGGTGACCGAGAGGTCGACGAGGCGGTTGCCCTGCTCGTCGCGGATCTTCGTGCCTGCGGCAAGGGCCTCGAAGGTCTCCATCGGGGACCGCTTTCCGGTGATGAAGTCGACGTCCAGGGCGCTGCAGCCGGCCAGGGCGGCGAGGAGCAGCTCGACCGGGGTGAAGTCGGGGTCGTCGCCGTGGCCGATCACCACGGTGCCCCCGCGCTCGTTGGTCGCACGGAAGCGGTGCTCGCCGATCTTCTCCAGAGATACCGAGCGCAGGTCTGCAGCAGAGTCAGTCATGGGGGAAAGAGTGCCATCCGCCCGTTAGCCTGTGCGACGTGAGCACCCAGAGCCTGCCCCTGCGCCGAGACGAGGCCGCCGCCCGTGCCAGCCTGCTGAAGATCGAGGACTACGACGTACGCCTCGATCTCGGCTCCAGCGAGGAGACGTTCGGCTCAGTGACGACGATCCGGTTCACCTCGAGAGGCGGACCGACGTTCCTCGACCTGAAGCCGGTCTCGGTCGAGCGCATCAGCCTCAACGGCAGCCCGATCGACCCGGCCACGCTCGCCAAGGGGCGTCTCCCGATCAGCACGCAGGAGGGCCCGAACGAGCTCGTCGTCGAGGCCACCATGCCGTTCCGCAACGACGGCGAGGGGCTCCACCGCAGCGTCGACCCGGCCGACGGGCGCGCGTACGTCTACGGGATGTGCTTCATGGACGCCGCCCCGACGATCTTCGCCTGCTTCGACCAGCCCGACCTGAAGGCGCCCTACACCTTCCATGTGACCGCGCCGCACGACTGGACGGTGATCGGCAACGCGCCGGGCA
>JALZDD010000705.1 GCA_030862715.1 Actinomycetota bacterium
TGGTGGTCGAGGCCGAGCACCTGTGCATGACGATGCGCGGCGTCAAGAAGGCCGGCGCCCGCACCATCACCAGTGCCGTACGCGGCACGATGCGCTCCAACGCCACCACCCGGGCCGAGGCCATGGCTCTGATCCGGGGCGGCACTCGCTAGCTCGCTGAGCGACGCAGCCGGCGGCGAACCCGTCGGACGAAGCCGCGCAGACCCGCTCGCTCCCGGTGGCGAGCGAGGTCTGCGCGCAGCTCGTCGATCAGGGCTCGCTGGCGGTCCAGGCGGCCGGTCTGCCGTTCGATACGGGCCTGCTGCTTGCGCGTGGTCGACTCGAGGGCTGCGATTCGCTTGGCCTGGCCCTTCACCGATGCGGTGAGCTTCTTCTCGAGCTCCCGCTCACGCCGCTTGGCGGCGGTGTCGGCGTGCTCGGAGGCGGTCTTCAGGGCGTGGATCCGGTCCTCGATGCGCCGGATGGCGTCATCGCCCGACCCGCGCAGCGTGGCGACGGGTTCCGCCGGCTCCAGCGCGGCCAGCTCGGCGTCGTACGTCGCACCCGTCTGGCCGGGCTGCGCGACGTTCGCCAGGCCGGCCTCGTCCAGGAACGCGGTCAGCCGCTTCCAGCCGTCGGCCAGGCGGTTGTGGAAGCTGGTGAAGTCGGCTGCCTGGAACAGCTCGTCGACCGTGGTCTCGGCCCTGGACGAGTCGAGCATCGAGTCGAGCATCGTGTAGGGCAGACCGTGGTAGTCGCACAGCTCCAGCACGCGTGAGTCGTGGGCGATGACCATGGCAGGCGTCCCGGCGAGCACGGCGGCGACGTTGCCGTGGATACGCGTGCCGAAGGCGAACCGCTGGGTTGCCATGAACCGCATCCAGGATCCGGCGTCGAGGAACATCCGGGTCCGGTCCTCGGTGTAGAGCCGGTGGCCGCGGTCGAAGCCCATCTCGGGCTGACTGTGCCGACCCCACTGGAGCATCGCGAAGTCGTGGTGGGTCTGGCCGACGTACGTCATCTGCGGGTGCCGGTCGGCGAAGGCGTCGACGTACGTCTCGAACCAGGGCGAGGTCAGCGGGCTCATCGAGACCGCGATCGGGTCGTCGTCGGCGATCGGGGTGGAGCGCTCGTCGCTGACGGTGAGGTCCGGGCCGTTGAGGTAGATCGACGGGCAGCCGATGATCTCGACGTGCTCGTCGCCGTAGCCGAGACGCCGCAGATACTCGGCGGTGATCTCGCCGCGTACGCCGACCTTCGGGGACCGTTCGAGGACGCTGTTCATGAACCGCCGGTGCAGAGCCGCCAGCTCGTCGCCGGGAGCGGTGTCGAGCTCGTCGAGGGAGAGCTGCGCGCCGATGCCGACGATCGTGGTCGGGATCGAGAGCTGCTCGATGAAGGCGGTCAGACGGGTCAACGGACGGGTGAACTCCGGCCGGAGGGCGTTGGCCAGCGGCACCACGAAGTGGTCGTACTCGTCGTTGACCGCCGCGACCTCGTCGGCGGTGAACGCGCGTCGCTCATGGACGAAGCGGTTCGCGACGATCTCGGTTCCGGGCACGCTGAGGAGCCGGTGTGTCGAGTCGGCGAAGAGGAGGTTGCCGACGTTCGTGCCATAGAACCCGATGCCCCACGCACGCGGGTCGCCCGCCTCGATCACGTCGAACGGGTCCCTCGCCGAGCGGAGCAGGATCTTGGCCACGATGCCTCCATGGGTAAATGAGATGGCGGGCAGCCTGGCTGAGCCGACCCACCTCGTCAAGTCTGCTCCTCCGGGACTGCCGGATAGGGTCGTGGCGTGCAGGTCATGGGAATCGTCAACGTCACGCCCGACTCGTTCAGCGACGGCGGACGGTTCTTGGCGACCGATGACGCGGTGGCCCACGGTCATGCGCTCCTGGAGCAGGGGGCCGACCTGCTCGACATCGGTGGCGAGTCGACCCGTCCGGGGGCGACCAGGCCGCTGGTGGCTGACGAGCTGGCCCGGGTGGTGCCGGTCATCGAGACGCTGGCCGAAGAGGAGGCGACCCTCTCGGTCGACACGATGCGTCCCGAGGTCGCGGAGGCTGCCCTGAAGGCCGGGGCGAAGATCATCAATGACGTCTCGGGCGGTCTGGCCGACCCGGGGATCTTGAAGGTCGCGGCCGAGCACGGTGCGACGTACGTCGTGATGCACTGGCGCGCGCACGGCGCGGAGATGCAGCACCAGGACCATCTCGTCTACGCCGACGGCGTGGTCGCCACGGTCAAGGCGGAGCTGGAGCAGCGGATCGAGGCGGCACGGGCAGCGGGGATCCAGGACGACAACATCGTGGTCGACCCCGGGCTCGGCTTCTCCAAGACGGCCGACGACAACTGGCGGCTGCTGGCGGGCGTGGAGGAGTTCCACAAGCTCGGCTTCCCGGTGCTCATCGGGGCCAGCCGCAAGACCTTCCTCGGCCGTCTGCTGGCCGCCCCCGACGGCACCCTGCGTCCAGTGACCGAGCGTGAGAATGCCCACGATGCGATCACCGTCTTTCTCGCGCAACGCGGTGTCTGGGCCACGCGTGTTCATGACGTACGTGCCGCCAGGGACACCCTCGCGGCGGCAGCGAAACTGGAGGCAATTCGGTGAACATTGCGGAACCCGCGGACGAAATCCAGATCCTCGGTCTGGAGTGCTTCGGCCACCACGGAGTCTTCGACTTCGAGCGCCGTGAGGGGCAGAAGTTCATCATCGACCTGGTCATCGGCACCGACTCCCGCAAGGCCGCGGAAACGGACGACTTGCATGACACCGTCGATTACGGAAGTCTCGCGATGGCGGTCAAAACCAATGTTGAGCGCGACCCGGTGGACATCATCGAAACGCTTGCCCAGCGGATCGCGGACATTTGCCTTGCAGACATCCGCGCACTTTGGGTACGTGTTACGGTTCACAAACCGGGGGCGCCTATCGAAGCGACGTTCAAAGACGTCACCCTGACGATCACCCGGAGGCAGAGCACGTGACAGAGGTACCCAACCCGTACATCATCGACGCCGACACGCTCACCGGGGAGATGCGGCCGATCCGACGGGCGGTGCTGTCGTTGGGCTCCAATCTCGGGGACCGGTTGGCAAATCTGCAGGACGCGTTGAACACCCTCGCCGAGACCCCGGATGTCTGGGTGACCACGATCTCGCCGGTCTACGAGACCGAGCCGGTCGACTCGCCCGAGGATGCCGAGCTCTACCTCAATGCCATCGTCCTTGCCGACACCACGCTCACCCCGACGCGCCTGCTCGAGCGTGCGCTCACCATCGAGGACGCCTACGGCCGTTCGCGCAGTGGCATCTTCAACGAGCCGCGCACGCTCGACATCGACGTCATCTCGGTCGGCGACAAGATCCTCGAGGAGGAGTCGCTGACGCTTCCGCACCCGCGCGCGCATCAGCGGGCCTTCGTGCTCAAGCCGTGGCTCGACCTGGAGCCGAGCGCCGATCTTCCCGGCGTGGGTCCGATCGCCGAGCTGCTGGAGCAGTCCGACCAGTCCGGCATCACCCGCCGCGACGACCTCTCCCTCGAGCTCTGAGCCGAATCTGAGCACAGCACCCGAGGACCCCGACGAGGGTCCTGAGAAGGATCCCGCCGACGACGAGCGCCGGCTCCGCCCGATATCGGGCGGAGCGATCACGGCCTGGGCCGTCATCGGGATCGTCGGTGGCTGGCTGGCTCACCCCGTGCTGGAGTCCTGGCGCGGGGTGGCTCCGGTTGTCACTTGGGCGCAGCCGGTGGTGCTGCTGCTGATCGCGGCGGCGCTGGGCGTGACCGCCTGGATCACCCACCGTCAGCTGCAGGTACGCGGCGAGCGCATCGAGGCTCATCAGGCGGTCAACCGGCTGGTGCTCGCCCGCGCCTGCACCCTGGTCGGCGCGCTCCTCGCCGGCGGCTATCTGGGCTATGCGGTGAGCTGGCTGGGCTACGACGCCAACACCACTGCGGGTGAGCGACTGGTCCGCTCGGCCCTCGCGGCCGTGGCCGGGACTGCGATCCTGGTGGCCGCTCGACTCCTCGAACACGCGTGCCGGGTCCGCAAACACGATGAAAACTAGCCGTACCGTGGAAGCATGCCTTCCCCATCCGCAACTTCAGTCACACGCAGGCGTCAGCGCAGCACACGCCTGACGGTTGCTGTAGCCCTGCTGGCGCTGGCCGCCATCACGATCACCGCCGCGGTGGCCTCCGGGTCCTGGCTGGTTGTCGTGCTCGCAGCCGTTCTCGGGCTCGCCTGTGGCGCTGCCGCAACCAAGATCACCCACTCCGAG
>JALZDD010000395.1 GCA_030862715.1 Actinomycetota bacterium
GAACCAGCATGGACAGCCTCGTCCAGACGACGCTCCAGCTCGGCCAGCTTCCCGGCAGTCGTGTGCAGATCGATGGCTGGCTCGTTGGTCGGTTCGGCGCTCACGTTGCTCCTTTGGACTTCGTGCGGTGCGGGGGCCAATCTAATCCCCGTGCCACCTTTCGCGATGCGACGCCCGTCACTTGACCGCTCCCGGCTCGATGCGTTGCCGGGCGGGTGGCGCGTCGAGATTCTCGACGAGACGCCCTCGACCAATGCCGTACTGGCCGAGCGTGCGCGCTCGGGCGATGCACCGGGCCTGGTGATCACCACCGAGCACCAGACGGCCGGCCGCGGGCGCCTGGACCGGGGCTGGACCACTCCGGCGCGATCGGCGCTGACCGTCTCCGCGCTGCTGCGGCCCTCGCCCTCGATCCCGGTCGAGCGGTGGCCCTGGATGCCGTTGATGACCGGTGTCGCGGTCGCATCGGTGCTGCGGAAGAAGGGGTACGCAGCCGGGCTGAAGTGGCCCAACGACGTACTCATCGAGGGTCGCAAGGTCTGCGGGATCCTGATCGAGCGAATCGAAGGGTCCGAGGGCGCTGCCGCGGTGATCGGGTTCGGGCTCAACACCTCGCTGACGCGCGAGGAGCTGCCGATCGAGACCGCGACCTCGTTAGAGCTGGAGAGCGGTGCGCCCGTCGACCGCACCGAGATGCTTGCCGCGCTGCTGGAGGAGCTGGGGGCTGCGTACGAGATCTGGGGGTCGGATCCCGCCGAGCTCGCCCGCCGCTACCGGGAGCTGTCGGTGACCGTCGGCGAGCAGGTGCGCGCCGAACTGCCGGGTGGGGACGTCTGGGAGGGTGTGGCCACCGAGATCGACGACTTCGGCCGGCTGGTCATCGCGACCGACGAGGGGTCGCGGGTGGTCGGGGCGGGCGACGTCATCCACGCTCGGCTCCGTCCGCGGTCGTGATCGGCAGTCGTGGCGGGCGGTCGTGACGAGCCGGATGGCATGATCTGTTCGTGGCGAAATCGAAGCAGCCCGTCAACCTGACCTCGGCAGAGGTCGCCGAGAAGGCCGGCGTGAGCCTGGACCAGGCGAAGCGTCTGTGGCGTGCTCTCGGATTCCCGGAGATCGGGGACGACGAGGCGTTCTTCGACGAGGCGGACGTGCAGGCTCTGGCCAAGGCCAACGAGATCGCCGGCAACGGGCTGGTCAGCTTCGACCTGGTCGTCAACCTGACCCGGGGCATCGGGCAGTCGATGGCGCGCCTGTCCGACTACGAGGTCTCCGCGCTGCTGCACCACGTCGAGACCCAGAACGAGGACGACCGGACGCCCGCCGAGCTGCTGAAGGCGACCGTCTCGGTCTCCGAGCAGTTCGAGAGCGCGTTCGAGGAGATGATGATCTTCGCCTGGCGCCGGCACACGCGCGCCGCGCTCGCTCGGGCCGAGGCGTCGGTCGCCGGTCCCGAGGAGCAGCTGGGCACGGTTTGGCAGACGGTCGGGTTCGCCGACATCGTCTCGTTCACCGCGCTGTCGAACACGCTGACCGAGGAGAAGATCGGCGACCTGGTCGAGCTCTTCGAGTCGCGGTGTGCCGACGTGGTCGCGACCTGGGGCGGCCGGATCATCAAGTCGCTCGGCGACTCGGTGCTCTTCGTCAACGACGATCCGCTGCAGGCCTACGGCACGGCCGAGGGGATCATCAACGTGATCGGCCGGGACCCGCGGATGCCGGACGTACGTGTCGGGCTCGCCTCCGGCAACGTGGTCTCGCGTCTCGGAGACGTCTTCGGACCGCCTGTGAACATGGCCGCGCGGCTGACCGCTGTCGCCCGCCGCAACCGGATCATCGTCGACGAGGCGACCGCCGGGACGATGCCCGAGGACGAGTTCGAGACCCGGCGACTGGCCGCTCGACCGGTCCGAGGCTTCGGGATCGTGGAGCCCGTCGCTGTCCGCCGTGTCTGAATCGTGACCTTCTAGGGTGTCGCTGACCTGCGGTTTCGCGGTTTTGTTCACGTTCCGTTGTAGTTAACAGTCGATCAACGCCGGGCGCCGATTGCTTTACCTGACCGTACCTTCGTGGGCATGGTTGAGTGCGCCATTCGGGGGCGCACGTTTGTCATGCCCAATTCGTTGCACCTTGGCATGAAAATGTCAGTGGCAATATCGTGCAATCCTTTGCCAAGGGCTCTTTACCTCCC
>JALZDD010000423.1 GCA_030862715.1 Actinomycetota bacterium
CCCACCGCGAGACCAGACGGGCGGAGCTGGTGGCGGCAGCCGTACGCGCCGTCGACTCGGCCGGGACCGAGGTCTCGATCGCCGACATCGCCGCGGAGGCCGGGGTCAGCAAGCCGGTGCTCTACCGTTACTTCGCCGACAAGGCCGAGCTGCACGGCGCGGTGGGGATGTGGGCGGCGCGGCAGATCCTCGACGCGGTCGTCGACGCCGTGCACGCCCCCGCGCCGACCCGGCAGCGCGTCGAGGCCGGGGTCGCGGCGTACGTCGAGACGATCGCCGAGCACCCCAACGTCTATCTGCTCGTGGTGCGCCAGCACACCGGCGGCACCGACCCGCTCGCGGACGGCAAGCAGCTCATCGCGGCGACCTTCGCGCGCCTGCTCGGCGACACCTTCGGCCGGCTCGGTGTCGACGCCGCCGGCGCCGAGCCGTGGGCGCACAGCCTCGTCGGGATCGGTGAGTCCGCGGGCCAGTGGTGGCTCGACCGGCGCACCATGTCCCGCGCCGCGTTCACCCGCTATCTGAGCGAGTTCGTCTGGCACGCGCTGGAGGGCACGACCGCCGAGTACGGCGTCGACCTGAGTGCCCTGGACCGCCCCGAGATCGTCACCCCGCTGCGAAAGAGCCCCCGATGAGCGAGCACGAGCCCCAGCACCTCTACGACGGACCCGCGCGCCTCGAGTCCGAGCACAGCACCTGGGTGGTCGACGTCGCGCTGCGCGGCGTCTTCCAGCCGATCGACGGCCACTTCCACTGGTACGGCCGCGTCGGCACAGCCCTCGAAGGCGTACGCAACGGGCAGAGCGTCACCGTCCGCACCGACCACGGCGAAGCCGAGGGACGGCTCTCCGACATCGACCCCTGGGGACGGTTCCGGATCGCCGGAACGGGAAAGCCACCGTTCTGACGCCGCTCGGGTCGCAGAGCCTCAGCGCACGAGCATGAGCGTCGCCGCACCGATCCCGACGACGACGATCAGCGACCGCAGGACCGTGGCCGGCAGTCGCCGACCGATGTGCGCCCCGACGTACCCACCCACGACCGATCCTGCGGCGAGCAGGCCGACGGCCCGCCAGTCGAGGTCGGCGATGGCCAGGAAGATCACCGTCGCGACCACGTTCGAGGCCATCACCGCGAACGTCTTGAGCGCGTTGACCGTACGGAACTCCAGATCGGTGCCGAGCCCGAGCACGGCCATCATCATCACCCCGGACCCGGCACCGAAGTAGCCCCCGTAGGCGCCGGTCAGCGTCGCGAACAGCGTGGTGAACCCGGAGATCCGCACCCGCGGCTCGGCATCGGCGGCGTGCTGGCGCAGGAACCGGCTCAGCCGCGGCTGCACCCCGACGAGTACGCAGGTCCCCAGGATCAGCCACGGCACGACCGCCTCGAAGACCGATCCCGGCAGCCACAGCAGCAGCAAGGCTCCGGCGATGCTGCCGGCGCCCGCGGTGATCAGCACCGCTGCTGTCACGCCCGGATGCTCGGCCAGCTCGCGCCGGTAGCCGAAGGAGCCGCTGAGCCCGGCCGGCGTCATCCCGACCGTGTTGGACGTGTTGGCCACGACCGGCGGGATACCGACCGCGACCAGGATGGGGAAGCTGAGCAGCGAGGCGACGCCGACGGTGGAGGTGAGGATGCCAGCACCCAGGCCCGCGGCGAGCACCACGAGCTGGTCGACCGGCGTCATGCGTCGCGAAGAAGCGCGACGTCGCTGACCAGCATGACGTGGCCGTGCATCGCTGTGGCAGCGCGTTCGGCATCACCCGCGGCGATCGCGTCGGCGATCTTCTGGTGCCCGGCGAGCGAGGTCCGGGGGCGGTCGGGCTGGGAGAGCGACTCGATGCGGGTCTCCCGGATCAGCTCGCTGATCTCGGACATCATCTGCTCGAGCAGCGGGGAGTGGGCCGCCTGGGTCACGGCCCGGTGGAAGAGCTCGTCGCCGTGGACGCCGCGCCCGCCGCCGGTGATGTCCTCGTCCATCGCCTTCAGTGCCGCGTCGATGCGGTCCAGGTCCTCCTGCGTACGCCGCTGGGCAGCCAGCGCGGCGATCTTCGTCTCCAGCGCGTCGCGCGCCTCGATGACGTCAGGGATCCGCTCCGCGTGCGCCCGGATCGCATCGGTGATGCGCTCGACCCGCGGCTTGTCGGTCAGCACCGTCCCGTCGCCGTGGCGCACCGCGACGACGCCGATCACCTCGAGCGCGACCAGCGCCTGACTGAGGGTCGCCCGGCTCACGCCGAGGCTGGTGGCGAGCTGTCTCTCCGGCGGCAATCGGTCGCCGGACTTCAGATCGTTCTCCGAGATCCAGGCCGTGATCTGCTCCGCGACCTGCTCATACAGGCGGGTTCGCTGCAGTGGACGTG
>JALZDD010000438.1 GCA_030862715.1 Actinomycetota bacterium
GACCTGCCGGTCCGACGCGCGGGCGAGCAGGATCTCCTGGTCGATCTCGTAGCCGGTCTTGAAGACGTCCTTCTCGTGCTCGTCGAGCCAGTCGACGTGCTGGACCGAGCCGCCGTGGTCGACGATGTCGTCGATGTGCGCCTGGTCGTAGACCCCGCGCTCCTCCATGACCTCGACGAGGTTCTGGTTGGCCCGCGGCATCTCGCCGGCCGAGGTGGTCTGGTTCCAGACGTTGGCGACGTACGGCTCGATGCCCTGGCTGGTGCCGCCGACGATCACCGCGGTGCTCATCGTCGGCGCGATCGCCATCAGGTGGGAGTTGCGCCGCCCGACGCACCACTCCGGGATGCCCGCGACGGAGCCCATCCACCGTGACGCGGCGTCGGCGTGCGACGAGATCCGCTCGAAGATGTCCTTGTTGAGCGCCGCTGCCTTGTCGGACTCGAACGGCACCCGCTGCTTCTGCAGATAGTCGTGGTAGCCCATCACGCCCAGGCCCAGGCTGCGGGCCTTCTCGGTGTAGCGCACCGCCCGCTCGAGGCCGCGGATGGTGCGGGCCTTGCGCAGGAACGCCTCGGCGACCGCGTCGAGGAAGACGGTGGCGACGTACGCCGTGTCCTGGTCCTTCCACTCGTCGTAGGTCGAGAGGTTCAGCGAGGAGAGCACGCAGGTGTAGGAGTGGTCCTCGTCGCTGAACAGGGTGATCTCCGAGCACAGGTTGGAGGCCTTGTTGGCCAGCCCGTTGGCCTTGTAGGACTCGGTCTGGGCGGCGTTGACGGTGTCGACCTTCCAGATGTAGCCCTTGCCCAGCACGACCCGGATCTTCAGCACTCGCTGATAGCGCTCCAGGGCGTCCTTGTCGCCGGCCAGCATCCGGTCGATGAACGCCTGGCTGAAGATCCAGCCGATGTTCTTGTTGGCGGGCTCGCGGAAGATCAGGTCGGCGAGCTCGAAGAAGTCGGGGTGGTCCACGGGCAGGTAGCCCGCCCAGGAGCCGCGGCGGGTGGCACCCTGGCTGATCTGGTTGGTCATCTCCACGAAGTTGCAGAAGACCGGGACCACGCCGTTGGCCTTGCCGTTGTCGCTGAACTTCGCGCCACGGGGCCGGACGTCACCGAGGTATGCCGAGGTCCCGAACCCGTTCTGAGAGAGGATCGCCGCCTCCTTGAGGGTCTCGTAGAAGCCCCACACCGAGTCCTCGACGTACGAGCCCTCGCACGAGACGGGCAGACCCCGGTCGGTGCCGAGGTTGGACAGCACCGGCGTCGATGGGGAGAGCCAGCCGTTCCAGATCGCCTCGAAGAACCGCTCTGTCCAGGAGACGCCGTCCTCGCGGGGGTACATCTCGTCGGCGAGGTCGCCGGCGGTGCTGGCGATGGTCTCGTAGCGCTCCCGGACGCTCTGGTCGGCGACGGTGTACTTGGCCTTGAACATGGCGTAGCCCGCCGTGGTCATGAAGGCGGGCACGATGCCCTCGGCCTGCAGGGCCTTGCGCTCGGCGGAGAGCGCCTCCCAGCTGTTGTTGCTCATTAGAAGCTGAACTCCGTCTCGCCGATGTTGCGGTTGTATTCGTTGCCGGTGACCTGGAAGAAGTCGTGGAACTGGGTGCCGTTGATGCCGCTGTAGAACCATTCGGCGATCGGGTTGACCTCGACGTTGAACAGCGGCTCCATCCGCATGTTCTGCAGGGTCATGTCGATGCGGGACCTCACGAAGGTCTCCAGGTCGGCCTGGTCGATGCCGGCGATCGGACCGTGGTTGAAGAGCATCTCCACGATCCGAGCCTCGTGGGCGTAGAGGTGCTCGGCGACGCCGCGGACCCGGGCGAAGAGATCGTCGCGCTCGGCCTCGAACTTGTCGGCCGGGACGGTGGCGGCGTACTCCTCGAGGGTGGTGTTGAACAGCCAGGCGCCGCCGGTGGCGTGCAGGTTCTCGTCGCGGGCGGAGAAGTTGATGCCGCTGATCACGTTCTGCAGCAGGTTCTTCCCACCGGACTGGAAGTGCTTGAGGAAGGCGAAGTTGGAGTAGAGGACGCAGTTCTCCATCAGCGTGAAGACGCTCAGCGCGTAGAGCAGGTCCTCGTCGGCGATCGCGTCCCACACGAACTGGATCCGCTCGGCCAGCACCGGGTCGTTCTTGTAGGAGTCGTAGAACTCCTCGGTGTCGATCATCAGCACCTTGTTGAGCTTCGCGTAGAACGGCGCGTGCATGTTCAGCTCGGCGAACGAGAAGGCGTTGGACATCATCTGGACCTCCGGACGCGGGAACGCGTGGAAGATCCGGTCGCCCCACACCTCGCCACCGAGGATCAGCTCGTAGATGGTGAACAGCTTCAGCGTGGTCTTGACCGCGGCCTGTTCGGCGTCGGTCATGTTGACCAGGAAGTCCTGCTTGTCGTTCTCGACCGGGATCTCCTCGGCGGTCCAGAAGATGCTCCGCTGTTTCTTGGCCAGGTCCTCGGCCATCGGGTAGTCGAAGACGTACGCCGACTTCTCGGTGCGGATCGGTAGACCCTCGGTGTCGATCATGTCCGTGCCCTTCTCACGCGGGCCCCCGGCCCGCTGGATGTCTCGTGCATCCGTGCCGGGGCAGGGAGGACGGCGGCAGTGCGCCGGGCGGACCCGGTCACGTGGTGCTCGCTCGATCCCCTGACCTTCCCTCGAGGTCGCGGACCCCACCATGAGGTGGGCACTGGCAGGTCTTCGGACTCGTGGGCGTCATCGTGCTCGGTCCTAGTGGCCGTCGCTTCCCAGGAGCCGGCTTGCTCCCAGTGCTTCGTGACGGCGGTCGTTCCCACTCACCGCTGCGGGGCAGTCCCGGACTCACACCGGGTTCCCTCTTGCCTCTCCCGCCTCGTCGCCGAGGAGGAAGAACCAGCTGCGAGGACCACTATATGCGGGAATTACATCAATGCAACTTCCTAGATCTTGTGTCTGATCGTGTCGTCGGCAACGCCGCGTACGCGGTCTGGAGCACCGTGCTAGCGTGTCGTCCGAGTCGAACGCATCCTGATGGATGCCAGGGAACTCCGGTGTGAATCCGGGACTGGCGCGCAGCGGTGAGGGCGACGGCGACGCTAGGCGCCACTGGGACGTGAGTTCCTGGGAAGGCAGCGTCGCCGGTTGAACCCGAGTCCGAAAACCTGTCGGCTCAGATGTACGTCAACGGGCCTCGCGATCAGGCTCCAGGAGACCTGAGAGGCCGACTGCCGTGGAAGCGTCCTGCCGCGATGCCCACCAGCCGTACGCCGGATGGCCGTCGTGAGACGCGCCACCGGCGCGAACCGCAGAGTGCCCTTCGTACCGCTGGTCCTCGGCCTGCTGATCGCCTCGGTCCTCAGCGCCGTGGTCTCCCTCGCCTTCGGCTCCGAGCGGATCCCGGTCACCGACGTCGTCGCGGCGGTCGGGGACCGGCTCCAGGGTGCTCCCCCGGGGCAGTGGGACGTGATCGTGTGGGAGCTTCGGCTTCCCCGGGCGCTGATGGCGCTGGTCGTGGGCGCGGGTCTCGCGGTGGCCGGTGCCGGGATGCAGACCCTGGTCCGCAACCCGCTGGCCGACCCGTTCCTCCTCGGGATCAGCTCCGGCGCCTCGGTGGGGGCGACGGCGGCGATCACCACCGGCGCTCTGGCCGGCTTCGGCATCTATGCCGTCTCCACCGGTGCCCTGCTCGGGGCGATCGGCGCGGCGCTGCTGGTCTGGCTCGTCGCGACGGCGCAGGGTGGGCTCACCCCGATTCGGCTGGTGCTCTCCGGGGTGGTGCTCTCCTCGGGGCTCTCCGCGATCGCCTCGTTCCTGGTCTTCATGAGCGATGACCCTCGCGCCGCCAACTCGGTGATGTTCTGGATGCTCGGCAGCGTCGGCGGCGCCAGCTGGGAGAAGCTGTGGCTGCCCGCCGCCCTCAGTCTCGTCCTGGGCCTGGCGATGCTGGCGCTGCACCGCTGGCTGGACGCGCTCGCCGCCGGACCGGAGACCGCCGCCGCGCTCGGCGTGAACGTCGCGGCCCTGCGTACGGCCCTGTTCGTCGGGTTGGCCGTGCTCGTCGGCGTCCTCGTCGCGGTCAGCGGCGGGATCGGTTTCGTCGGGCTGATCGTGCCGCACGCGGCCCGGCTGCTCGTGGGCGCCCGGCACCGGGTCGTCCTCCCCGTCGCGGCGCTCGGCGGCGGGCTGTTCCTGCTGTGGGTCGACGTCCTGGCGCGTCTGGTCGCGCGACCGCAGGAGATCCCGCTGGGTGTGGTCACCGGTGTCGTCGGGGCGCCGCTCTTCCTGCTGCTGCTGGGCCGCGGCAGGTATCGGTTCGGAGGTGAGGGATGAGCGGTCAGGAGGTCGGCCCGGTGCTGCGGCTACGCGGGGTCGGCGCGCGACTGGGCGAGCGCGAGGTTCTTCGCGACATCGACCTCGACGTGCCCGCGGGCACCAGTCTCGGGATCGTCGGGGTGAACGGAGTCGGGAAGTCGACGCTGCTACGAATCCTCGCCGGAGTGCTGCGGCCGAGCGCGGGCCACACCTACCTCGCCGACACCACCGGCGTCCTCCGCGAGACCGGTCAGATCAACTCGCGCGAGCGCGCCCGCCTGCTGGCGTACGTTCCTCAGGAAGAGGTCGCCTCGACCGAGCTGCTCGTCGGCGAGATGGTCGCACTTGGCCGGGTGCCGCGCACCCGGCCATGGTCTCGAGGCGGAACCCAGGAGCGCGGGATCGTCCGCGCGGCCCTCGATGCGGTCGGGCTGGCCGATCGGATCGACGACCCGTGCGACCGTCTCTCCGGCGGCGAGCGGCGCCGGGCGGTGATGGCTCGCGGACTCGCCCAGGAGTGCCCGGTGATGCTCCTGGACGAGCCCACCAACCATCTCGACGTCGCCTGGCAGCTGCGGCTGCTAGAGACCGTCGCCGACCGGGCCGAGACCCTGGTCGCGACGATCCACGACCTCGACCTGGCGCTCCGCTCCTTCGACCGGCTGGCGGTTCTCGGCAGGCCTCGGGACAGCGATCCCGACACCGGCCCGGCGACCGTCGTGGCGCATGGTCCGCCCGCCGAGGTCCTCGACGCCATCAGCGTCGACCTCCACTTCGGCGTCGGCTCCGTCCAGGTGTCTCATCCACACCTCGCCCAGCCCCACCTGCTCATCCATCCCCGGAAGGACCACTCGGCATGACCTCACGCCTTGCCTGCCTCGCTGCGCTCGCGCTCGGCTCCGCGCTCCTCACCGCCTGTGGCGCCGAGGCGACCGGCTCAAGTGCTGTCGGCGGCTCCGCGATCACCGTCGAGAACTGCGGCGAACAGGTGACGGTCGACGAACCTGTCACCGAGCTCTACGCGTACGACGGCGGGATCATCTCGATCGCGCTCGCCGCCGGCGCGCGCGACGAGCTCGTCGCGGTCACCGGGCTGGCGCGGGACGAGCAGCTGCTCGAGCTCGCCTACCCGCAGGACCGTGTCGACGAGCTCCGGGTGGTCGGCGATGATCAGCCGACCCTGGAGACGGTGCTGGCGGTCAAGCCGCAGGTGATGTTCGCGGGTTGGGGCTACGGGTTCAGCGAGTCGCGCAACCTGGTGCCCGAGACGCTGCACGAGCAGGACATCGACACCTACCTGCTCAGCGAGACCTGCCGGCAGGAGGACGGAGACCGCGGCACCATGGCGGCCTGGACGGCGCTGCGTACGGACCTGCTCAACATCGGCGAGCTGACCGGGCACGAGGAGACCGCGAAGAAGGTCGTGGCCGACATCGAGGAGCGTCGCGAGGCCCTGGAGAGTGCGCCGAAGCCGGCGGAGGCGCCGACCGCGTTCCTCTTCGACTCCGGCAGCGACGCGATCTTCACCTCGGGCTCCTTCGGCGGGCCGCAGGCGATCTTCGACACCGCCGGGGTGACCAACGCGACCGCCGACGTCGAGGACACCTGGACCGAGGTCGGCTGGGAGCGCTTCGCCGCCTCTAAGCCCGACATCATCTACTTCGTGGACTATCCCGGACAGTCGTACGAGGAGAAGGTCAAGATCCTCGAGGCCAACCCCGCCTCCCGCGACCTGCCCGCGGTGAAGGAGAAGCGCTTCGTGAACCTGCCCTACGCGATGTGGGTCTCCGGGCCGCTCAACATCGACGCCGCCGAGTGGGTACGCCGGTCCCTGGAGCACTTCGGTCTCGCGCCCGATTCGGGTATCGAACCGACGCTCGACATCACCGATCTCACCAACCTCGACGGCAACGAGTGGCTCCGCTGAGATCCCGCTATAGTGCACGGAACGGACATGAGGAAGCCGGTGTAACTCCGGCACAGTCGCGCTACTGTGACACCGCCTCGCGGCGGTGGAGTCAGACCCGAGTGTCCGTCCAACCCCAACGAACAGGGACGCAGGTATCCCTGAGGAGGACATATGTCGCAGCACGCTGTGGCGCCCGTCGCCGGCGCTGACCTTCCCACCATCCCGCTTCGTGAGCTCGCCCCCTGGGCGCTCTTCTTCGGTCTGCTCGGTCTCCTGGTGCTCTTCTTCATCAGCGCCGACCAGGGGGCCGTCTCGATCCCGTCCGGCACCCTGATCCACGAGTGGGTCCACGACGGTCGTCACCTGCTCGGCTACCCCTGCCACTGATGAGTCCGCGTGCATTTCTCGTACGCGGCCTGCTAGCCGGACTCCTCGCCGGCGTCGTCACCTTCCTGGTGGCGTACGCCGTCGGTGAGCCGCAGGTCGGTGCTGCCATCGCGCTGGAGGAGGCCGGCGGAGACGGACACTCCCACTCGCACGCCGCCGAAGGCGGCGACCCGGAGGCCGCCGAGGTCTCCCGCAGCAACCAGAGCACCTGGGGCCTGCTGACCGGCACCCTCGCCGTCGGCGTCGCGCTCGGGGGCATCCTCGGGCTGGTCGCCGCAATCGCTCTCGGACGGATCGGGAGGCTCACGCCGGGACAGTCGACGGCGCTCGTCACCCTGATCGGGTTCGTCGCGGTCGCGCTGGTGCCGTTCCTCAAATATCCGGCGACCCCACCGGCGGTCGGCAGCGGCGACACCATCGGCGTCCGCACCGCGGTCTACTTCGCCTTCCAGGCCCTCTCGGTCGTGGCGGCCGTGGTGGTGACGTACGCCGCCGTGCGGCTGCGCGGGCGGTTCGGCACCTATCTCGCCGTGGTCGGCGCGATCGCGGCCTACCTGGTCGTGATGGTCGTCGCCGG
>JALZDD010000444.1 GCA_030862715.1 Actinomycetota bacterium
GCCCGGCTCCGCAACGCCTACGGCGACGACTACGGCCTGGTGGTCGAGACCGCCCCCGGCGCCGGCACGAAGGTCATCCTCAGAATCCCGAAGTTCGCCCCAGGAGTGCACACATGAGCGAGCGCCAGCGAGCGGCAATGAGCCTCGTGCCGCCGCTTCCGTATTCCTCGCCCTCCTCTACGGAGGCGGCGGCATGAGTGGCCGTACGACGCAGGCATTCGCCGCGCGCCAGGGAGCGCCCGGTGGCCGGCTGAGAATCCTGGTCGTCGACGACGAGCCGCCGGCGGCAGACGAGCTCTCCTACCTGCTCACCCAGGACGCGCGGGTGGCGGAGGTGCGCACGTGCCTGAACGCGACCGACGGGCTGCAGCAGCTGCAGGGGTCGGGCGTGGACGCGGTCTTCCTCGACATCCAGATGCCCGGCCTGAACGGGCTCGAGCTGGCCCGGCTGCTGGCGCGGTTCAAGACGCCGCCGGCGGTCGTGTTCGTGACCGCTCACGAGGAGCACGCGCTGGAGGCGTTCGATCTGCGCGCGGTCGACTATGTGCTCAAGCCGGTGCGCGCCGAGCGGCTGGCGGAGACCGTCACCCGGCTGATGGGCAGCATGCCGGAGGAGGAGCCGAGCGGCGACGTACAGATCCCGGTCGAGCTCGGCGGCGTCACCCGTTTCGTGTGGCGCTCCCAGATCACCCACGTGGAGGCGCAGGGCGACTACGCCCGGCTGCACACCGCCGATGCCTCCCACCTGGTGCGGGTCCCGCTGACCCAGCTGGAGCAGGAGTGGGCATCCGCCCGGTTCGTACGCATCCACCGCTCCCTCCTGGTCAACCTCGCCCACGTGACCGAGGTGCGGTCGGAGGCCGGGCGCTGCTCGGTCGTCGTCGGCGGCCCGTCCCGCGGGACCGAGCTGCAGGTCAGCCGCCGGCACACGCGCCAGCTCAAGGACCTGCTCGCCCGACGCTCATGACCCGATTCTGATGACTGAGCCTCAACGCGTACGCGTCACCGGACCGCCCCGACGACGCCCGGCCGTCCGCCGGGTCGACGTCGACGAGGACACCCGCCTTGGCGAGATCTACCTCGGCTCGCTGATGCGCGCCCAGCTCTCGATCGCCCTTCGCACCCTGGCGGTGCTCTTCCTCGGCGTCGGTTCGCTCCCGCTGCTGTTCTGGCTGGCTCCGGGCCTGGTGCGCACCGCACCGTTCGGCGTACCGCTCCCCTGGCTGCTCCTCGGGGTGCTGGTCTACCCGTTCCTGTTCCTCCTCGGCCGCTGGTATCTGCGCGGCGCGGAGCGCAACGAGGCCAGCTACGCCGATCTGCTCCGCTCGGACGACGAGACGCCATGACCCTCGAGTCCGCCCCGGCGATCGTCGCGGTCACCCTGGTCACCCTGGCGACGCTGACCATCGGCACCTGGGGGCTGCGGTTCAGCCGGACCACGAGCGACTTCTACGTCGCGTCGCGGTCGGTGCGGCCCGGCCTCAACGCGAGCGCGATCGGCGGCGAGTATCTCTCGGCCGCCTCCTTCCTGGGCGTCGCCGGCCTGGTGTTCACCTCCGGTGCGGAGATGCTCTGGTATCCGATCGGATGGACCGCCGGCTACCTCGTGCTGCTGACCCTGGTCGCGGCCCCTTTGCGCAGGTCAGGGGCGTACACGCTGCCCGACTTCGCCGAGGAGCGGCTCGCCTCCACCGGGGTGCGACGGCTCTGCTCGCTGCTGGTCGTGAGCATCGGCTGGCTCTATCTGCTGCCGCAGCTGCAGGGCGCCGGGCTGACCCTGGAGCTGGTCGCGGGCGCACCTCGCTGGGTGGGACCGGTGCTGGTCGGGATGGTCGTGCTGGTCAGCGTCTTCTCGGGCGGGATGCGCTCGATCACGTTCGTGCAGGCCTTCCAGTACTGGCTCAAGCTGACCGCGCTGCTGGTCCCCGTCGGGGTGCTGGTCGCCGTCTGGGGCGCCGACGGCGCACCTCGCGCGACCGACCTCAGCCAGGCCTGGTCCCTGCCGATGGGCACCGACACCTCGACCGGCCTCTACGCCACCTACTCGCTGATCGCGGCCACCTTCCTCGGCACGATGGGCCTCCCGCACGTGGGGGTCCGCTTCTACACCAACCCCGACGGCCGCGCCGCCCGCCGAACGACCCTGGTCGTCCTCGCCCTTCTCGGCGTCTTCTACCTGTTGCCACCGATCCTCGGTCTCCTCGGACGGGTGTACGCAGCCACCCCCACCTCCGCCGACACCCTGGTGCTCGAGCTGCCTCGGCTGATGGTCCCCGGCTGGGCGGGTGACGCCCTGACCGGGCTGGTCTGCGCGGGCGCCTTCGCTGCCTTCCTGTCGACGTCGTCGGGTCTGGCGATCGCCGTCTCCGGTGTGCTCTCCCAGGACGTGGTCGTGCCGCTGCTGCGCCGCCGGGGCAGCCGCTTCGGCGGCGTCGCCGCGTTCCGGATCGCCTCCCTGGTCGCCGTCATCGTCCCGGTCGCCGGCGCCCTGCTGACCCCCAGCGTCGGGGTCGCCCGCGGGGTCGCCCTGGCCTTCGCGCTCGCCGCGGCAACCTTCTGCCCGCTGCTCCTGCTCGGCATCTGGTGGCGCCGGCTGACCGCCTACGGCGCCGCCACCGGGCTGGTCACCGGCCTCGTCACCACGGGGTCGGCCGTGGTGTTCACGATCAGTGGGTCTCGTACGGGCACCTGGGCGGATGTCGCGCTCACCCAGCCGGCGCTGTGGGCGGTGCCGCTCTCCTTCGCCGTCATGATCGTCGTCAGCCTCGCCTCCGCCTCCCACGTCCCGGCCCACACCACCCGGCTGCTGGTCCGCCTGCACTCTCCCGAACCCACGATCGAGCCCGTCGCCACATCCGCCATGCAGCGCTGAGCCGGGCGCCGCGGTCAGACCAGCCATTCGGCGTACGAAATCGACCGCTCGTCGCGCGACGGCGCCGTCTACCGAGGGACCGGGCGTTACCCCGCGACGAGCGGTCCGGCAGGCCCCTAATGTGACTGCGATCACACGTCGTCCGTCATCCACCCCCACGGTTGACGGCCTCGTCAACGAAAGGGTTCGACCGTGAGCGAAGAAGCGCACGACCAAGCCCACCGGCACGACCCGGTCT
>JALZDD010000469.1 GCA_030862715.1 Actinomycetota bacterium
CCTACTTCGCCGACCGCGCGGTCGAGCTGCTCGAGCTCTGCCCGGGCCTCAAGCGGGTGCTCACCATCGGGCCGGTGCCGCCGCAGCTGGCCGAGATCGGCGTCGACCTCGTCGCCGCCGCGGAGACGTATTCGGTCGAGCCGCTCGCAGCCAAACTGCTCCCGCCGGACCATGTCACCTCGATCACCTACACCGGCGGGACGACCGGGAAGCCGAAGGGGGTGATCGGGCTGTCCGGGTCGTTCGCGACGATGACCCAGGTGCAGCTCTCGGAGTGGGAGTGGCCCGAGGCGCCCCGCTTCCTGATGTGCACGCCGCTCTCCCATGCCGGCGCCGCCTTCTTCGTGCCCGTCGTGATCAAGGGCGGCACGCTCAACGTGTTGCCGAGGTTCGACCCCGCCGCCGTCCTGGAGACCATCGAGCGCGAACGGATCTCGTCGCTCATGGTGGTCCCGACGATGCTCTACGCACTCCTCGACCACCCCGACTCGCGCACCCGCGACCTGTCCTCGCTCGAGACCGTCTACTACGGCGCCTCTGCGATCAACCCGGTGCGCCTGGCCGAGGCGATCGAGCGGTTCGGGCCGATCTTCGCGCAGTACTACGGCCAGTCCGAGGCGCCGATGGCGATCACCTACTTCGCCAAGGGCGACCACGTCGATGACGACGGCGAGCCGCTAACCCATCGGCTCACCTCCTGCGGCCGGCCGTCCGCCCTGGTCCGTACGGCCCTGCTCGATGCCAACGGCACGCCGGTGGCGCCCGGCGAACCGGGCGAGATCTGCGTCGCCGGACCGCTGCTCTCTGGCGGCTACTCGCAGCTGCCCGAGGTCACCGCCGAGACGTTCCGGGACGGCTGGATGCACACCGGCGACGTCGCCCGGGAGGACGAGGACGGCTTCTGGTACATCGTCGACCGCACCAAGGACATGATCGTCACCGGCGGCTTCAACGTCTTCCCCCGCGAGGTCGAGGACGTCATCGCGACCCATCCCGCGGTCGCCCAAGTGACTGTCATCGGCACCCCGCACGAGAAGTTCGGCGAGGCCGTCACCGCCGTCGTCGTCCCGCGCCCCGACGCCGTCCTCTCGGACGAGGTCGTCGCTGAGATCCAGGCCCTGGTCAAGGAGCGGAAGGGCTCCGTCCAGGCGCCCAAGGCGGTCATCGAGATCGACGCGATCCCGATGACCGCCCTCGGCAAGCCGGACAAGAAGGCCCTTCGCGCCCGCTTCTCGCAGTGACATGCGTCAGGGGTAGCGGACCACGTACCGAAGGTGGGTCACCCCGCGCCCCTCGAGGCGCCGGGTGAGCTCGAGCTCGACGGGCCCGACGCCGTCGTCGGGGAAGAGTCGTCTCCCGGCGCCGAGAAGCACCGGGACCAGATGGATCTCGATCTCGTCGAGCTGGCGGGCGGCGAGGAGCGCCTGAGCCACGCCGGCACCATGTGCCATGACGATCTTGTCGCCGGCCGCCTGCCGGGCCTTGTCGGACATGGTTCCTCCTGTTGGTGGTCATGTGCCGCGGAGGGCGGCGCTCACCAACACCACGATCGGAATCCGGCCGATCCGACACGATGGGCTCGGCGGTCCCACTACGCTGGCTCAGATGTCGGGCGCGGCGGCAACAGGCTATGGGGTCGTCACCAAGACCCTGCACTGGCTGACCGTCGCCGCCTTCGTGCTGCAGTTCGTGGTCGGCTACGCCATGTCGACAGAGCCCGACTGCGACCCGCCGGGGGAGGACCGCGGCGGCGGTGAGACCTCCGACGCGGAGAAAGAGCGGATCGACCGTCTCGAGGAGGCCTGTGAGGCCCGGGTCGGCGACGAGGGCTCGCTCGAGACCGCCTGGGCCGATCTGTGGGGCGGCGGCATCGGTGTCGACGGCATCAGCCTGCCCGAGCTGCACATCCTGCTCGGCCTGGCCGTCCTGCTTCTCGGCGGCCTTCGGGTGGGCTGGCGCATGATCGCTCCGCTACCCCCGTGGGCCCCGCGGCTCACGGCGACCGACCGGCGGCTGGCCCATGTCACCGAGCGGGTGCTGCTCTCGCTCATGTTCGTCGTCCCGCTCACCGGCCTCACGTTGGTGGCGGTCTCTGACGACCTGGTCGCGCTGCACATAGCGGCCCACATCGCGTTCTTCGGCGCGCTCGGCGCCCATCTGCTGCTGGTGCTGAGTCGTGGGCTGCTTCCCCGGATGCTGCCAGGAACCGCGTACGCCGGGAGGGGCCGGGCCTGACGAGGGCTCAGCGTCCCTTGAACTCGGGCTTGCGCTTCTCCAGGAAGGCCTTGGGGCCCTCCTTGGCGTCCTCGGAGGCGAAGACGGCGGCGCCGACCTTGGCGTCGTCGGCCCAGGCCTCCTCCTCGTGCTTGCCCTCGGACTCGCGCATGGTCCGCAGGATCGCCTGGACGGCCAGGGGCCCGTTGGCGGCGACCATGTCGGCGAGCTCGTGCGCCTTCTCGAGCGCGGTGCCGTCGGGGACGACGTGGCCGATCAGGCCGAGCTCCTTGGCCTCGGGGGCGAGCAGCGTACGTCCGGTCAGCA
>JALZDD010000568.1 GCA_030862715.1 Actinomycetota bacterium
TCGGCGCCGACCACGTCGAGGGCCTCGAGCTGGCCCGCAACCGCATCGTCCGCGACCAGGCGGGAGCGCTCGTTGCCGAGCCGACCGGTGAAACCGAGACGATCGACACTGGGCTGGTGCTGCGTGCAATCGGCTACCGCGGTCGCCGGATGGCCGGGCTGCCGTTCGATGAGCACAGCGGGACACTTCCCAACGACCGCGGCCGGGTCGTCGACCCGCACACAGGACAGCCGCTGCCTGGCGTATATGCCGCTGGCTGGATCAAACGCGGGCCCACCGGCGTGATCGGCACCAACAAGACCTGCGCCGCCGAGACCGTCGCGACCCTGCTCGAGGACCACGCTGCCGGTCGGCTACCCGGCATCACCACAGCCGCGGACCAGTTTGCCGACCTGGTCCGCCACCGCCAGCCCCGACGCGTCGACCGCAATCACTGGCAGCGCATCGATGAATACGAGATCGCTCGTGGCCGCAGCTCCGGCCGGCCGCGGGTCAAGCTTACCGACATCGAAGCACTGCTGCGAGTCGCGAGTGGACGAGCACCCACCTGATCAGGCCCGCGAATCGGACAGCTGTCCGGAAGCAGTGAATCGTGTAGATCGTCTGAATGTTACGGAGAGCCATGTCCGCCAATCGCACTCATCACCGGATGCCCCATGACCTGTTTCGACCTGGCTTGCGTGTGCTGCTTGCCGGAGCACTTGCCCTCGGATTGACCCTCGCCGGTCCAACGGTGCCGGCCGTAGCGGACGGCCCCACCGTGCCCCCCATCCCTTCAGCCGCTGGCCTGCCCATCCCCTCACTGCCCACTGATCTCCTGGTGCCAAAATTCCAAGGAGCTGAGGCGCGACCGCGACCGCTCGGAGCGCCCGCGGTCCCGCAGAACCCCTACCTGTCGCCCAACGGCACCAGCGGCGTTCACAACGACGCCTACAGCACCGATGCGTACGACGTCAGCGGCCCGCTCGGTCGCAACCTGAAGGTGCGGTCGCGGAGCTATGGCATTCGCGAGTGCGGCGCCATCGCCTTCGACTCCCGCGACAGGCTGGTCGGGATGTGCGGCGGGCCCGATGGCTCCACGATGATGGTCATCGACCCGGTGAGCCTGGACGCGATCGACGAGCTGCGGATCTCCGCCCGTGACCTCACCAGCGGTGCCAACCCGTTGACCAACATCTGCGGTGCGTACTTCTTCCTCGACCCGGACGACCACGCGTTCGCGACCACGGCGGACGCCGGCATCGCGGAGGTCGAGGTCGGCGCGGACGGCACCCTGACCCGCGCGCGCGACTGGCCGATGGCGTCGTACGTCTCCGAGGGCGACTGCCTGCTCACGACCGCCGTCGACTGGTCCGGTCGGCTGTGGTGGTTCAGCCAGCAGGGCGTCGTCGGCACCCTGGACCGCACCACGGGCAGCGTCAGTGTCGTCAGCCTGCCGGCAGGCGAGGGGATCTTCAACTCGGTGTCGAGCGACGAGACCGGCGGCATGTACGTGGTCTCCACACACGCGACCTATCGTCTGGACGCCGACAACTCAGGGCGGCCTCAGGTGACCTGGCGGATTCCCTACGACCGGGGCACCACTCAAAAGCCAGGCACGCTCTCGCAGGGCTCCGGAACCTCGCCGACGCTGATCGGCCGTCGGTGGATCGCGATCGCGGACAACGCGGATCCCCGCAGCAACGTCGTCGTCTACGACCGTCGCCGCGGGGTGGCCGACCGGTTGCACTGCCAGGTACCGGTGCTCGCCAGCGGCGCCAGCGCCACGGAGAACAGCCTGGTGGCAGTGGGCAACTCGCTGATCATCGAGAACAACCACGGCTACACGGGTCTCCAGGCCACGATGCTCGGGAAGTCCACGACGCCCGGTATGGCGCGGGTCAAGATCGACCCCGACGGCTGCCACGTCGCCTGGACCAACAACGAGGTGATCGCGCCGTCCTCGGTCGCGAAGGCGTCGCTCGGTAACGGATTGCTCTACGCGTACACCAAACCGGTCCGCCAGGACCTCATCGACGCCTGGTACATCACCGCGATCGACATCCGTACCGGCAAGACCGTATGGAGCAGGCTCACCGGCACCGGCATCCAGTGGAACAACCACTACGCCGCGATCTACCTCGGCCCGGACGGCACGCTGTACGTCGCCACCTTGGCGGGGCTCATCCGGCTCGCCGACGGTTGAGATGCTGTCTGAGGCACGCCAGAACAACGACGGTCACTCCCGCGGGTCGACCAGCGCCACCTATCTCGGTGACAACCGCCGGATTCGCTCCGCCTGAGCGCATGGACTTAGCGCCCCGCTTTCGGAACGGCGGTGGGGAGCGCGAACTAGGGCCGAGCGCAAGCGGAGGTGCGTAGGGCGCGATGCTGGCGGAAGCACACGCGGAGTGACGAGGTGGTCTCGGCGTACGTGGTATGGCGGCTCAGCGGCGCGCGATGGCGAGAGGAAGGCGAGACGTTCAGCGCAGGTATGACCGAGCAGGACCTGGCGCGAGCCGTGCGGTAGATCGTCGACATCACACCGGGCCAACGCAAGAAGTACCTGTCGCAGGTCGGGACCCTCGCGAGGACCGAGGTCCGTGGGGCGGGCAGATCAACAATGTGCTCGAAGTCAGACCGCATCGCCCGCAGAAAAGTATCGTAAGGCCAACCTAATTTCATGTGATGGATTGCGACGAGGTGGACATGCGCAACGCGGACGTTGTTGTTGTAGGTGGCGGGAACGCCGGTTACAGCGCGGCTCAGGCAGCGGTCGAGCGGCGGCGCGCCCCTCGGACTCCGCTCCGTCGCCAGTGCTGACCGTCCGAGAGCCGCGGATCGGGCATCTCCTGCGCCGGCACCGCCTCGCGGCGGAGCAACCGAAGCCTTGCCAATTGGATGTAATTCTGCATAATATCTGGATCCCGAGCTGCCCCCACGGATTTTCGTCAACCGGCCCGGTTGGCTCGGCTCGGACGTGCATTCGCCCTGCCGGGCATACAGCGGTGCGGCGCGAACTGACGACAACTGATGACTTGCCAGTTTCGATGTGGACAAGGGGAACGCTGTGAAGCGAGTGTCAAGAATCTTCGGCAGATTGCAGCCCAGCCGCCTAATGGCGTCCTGCCGCTCCGGTCGCTCCTCCGTGACGACAATGGTGGTCGCTGCGTTGAGTTTGCCGCTGCTGGCGCAATCTGCCTCCGGCCTGTCAGGAGCAGGGGAGGGGGCCGAGTCGCTGTCAAGACCGGTGCGATCTTGTGAGACCTTGCTTGCGGTGGCCTTTGAGGATGGCGCCCGAGTTACGTCCGCCGTCACGGTGCCTGCCACGGCCGACGTCCCGGAGCATTGCCAACTCACCGTCGTGGTGCCCGAGCGGATCAACATCCTGGTCGCGCTGCCGACGAAGACGTGGAACGGCCGTTACCTAGCGCTCGGCAATGGCGGCTACGCGGGAGCCCCTATGGGGGCCATCAAGCAGCCCTCGGATGCGGTTGCCGACGGGTACGTGGGCTCTGTTACGGATACCGGGCACAGCAGCACGCAGTTCAATGGTGAGTGGGCGTGGTCGCCGACGGGGATGAACTACGCGCAGATCCAGGACTTCGCCTACCGGGCGAATCACGAGATGGCGGTGAAGTCCAAACGGATGATCGAGGCCTATTACGGCCAAGGTCCCGCGTACTCCTATTGGGACGGTTGCTCCACCGGGGGGAGAGAGGGGCTGACCGAGGCGATGCGCTACCCGGACGACTTCGACGGAGTCGTCGCTGGCGCGCCGGCGATCAACTGGACGCGGTTCATTCCAGCCGGCCTTTGGCCGCAAGTGGCAATGCAGGCCGGAAACCGGCTGCCAGCCTGCAAACTGGCCGAGTTCGTGCAGGCATTCCGCTCCGCCTGCGACCCGATCGACGGGCTGAAGGACGGACTCTACGACCCCAGGGCCTGCTCGTTCGACCCGGACAGCTTAATCGGCGCGCAGACCGACTGTGGCGTCATTACAGCCACCGATGCCGAGGTGGTGGCTGAGATTTGGCGCGGCCCGCACCGCCGCACCGGTGAACGGCTGTGGTACGGCCTGTATCCCGGCACCGACGTGGGCTCCACGCCTGCATTCACCCTTGGGTACTCGGTCCCCGACACTGATGGGAGTGTGGGCGATGGGCTGCCGTTCCCAGTCGCCACCGAGTGGTTCAAGTGGTGGCTGCGCAAGGACCCGACATGGGACTGGCACACGGAAACCCCTGCACAGTTCGAGGCCGACTTCGACCAGTCTGTCGTCGAGTGGGCAGACGTGCTGTCAACGAACAGTCCCGACCTATCAGCCTTCAAGGAGTCTGGTGGCAAGATGGTCATCTGGCACGGCATGAGTGACCCGTTGCTTTTTCCTCAGGGTTCGATCGACTACTACAAGCGTGTCATCGCCCACATGGGCGGCTTGACCAGGACCCAGGACTTCGCCCGGCTGTTCTTGGCGCCGAATGTTGGTCACTGCGGTAACTTGATCCCGCAGTTTGAGAACGGGCCCACGCCCGACGATCCGCTCGCGGCGGTTGTTGACTGGGTAGAGAACGGCAAGCCACCGGCCACGTTGCAGACGAGCCTCCAGCCACGCACGGGCGTCAACCCCACAAGCGAAGCCATGACCCGCCCCCTCTGCCCATATCCCACGGTTGCTTCATATGTCGGCACGGGGAGCACGGTCGAAGCTTCGAACTTTGCGTGCAAGAAATCGCGGTGGAGTGACCAGGTCGAGGTTCAGGAGTAGGGATGAAGAAAACCTCACGTGTCCCGGCTGCAGTTGTCGTCGCCTCGGCCACCTTCGTGTGGCTGTTGGTTTCGCAAGGAGTAGTGGTGGCCGGCTCGGCTATGCAACCTGCTTTGGCACTTTCTGACACCTCCCCGACCGAGCTCAAGGTCTTGTCAAATCGAGCTGACCTCATCTCTGGCGGAGATGCCCTGGTGGAGGTAGTTCTGCCGGACGGGGCGAATCCCTCGAAAGTGCAGGTGGCTGTGGGCGGACGTGACGTGACGTCGGCGTTCCGTGTTCGGCCGGACGGGCGGTTTCTTGGCATGGTCGATCGGCTCGCGGCTGGTGAGAATCTGGTTACCGCACGCGGACCTGGGGGATCTGCCGATCTCACCATTACCAATCATTCCATCGGGGGGCCGGTCTTCTCTGGCGCGCAGGTTCAGCCCTGGCGATGCGAAACGGCCGCGGCGGGACTCGGACCCGCACAGGATGAGCAATGCAACGCCGCCGCCCAGGTGGAGTACTTCTACAAGAGCAAGCTGACGGGCGCTTTCGAACCGTACGCCCGAAACAACCCCCCGCCTTCTAGCCAAGTCGCGACGACCACAACCGATCAGGGCAAAACTGTCCCGTACGTGATCCGCGAAGAAACGGGCACTGTCAACCGTGGCATTTACCGGTTTGCTGTACTCGTTGACCCGTCACGTCCGCCACTTCCATGGAGTGCTCAACCCTGGAACCACAAGCTCGTTTACCCATTCGTTGGGGGAGTCGCGCCAAACCACCGTCAGGGGACCCTGATCGGATCATGGCCAGGAAGAACCCGTGAACCCGGAGAGGTGCTCGACGAGAGCGCGACCCTGAAATACAAAGACCTCGCGCTGTCACGGGGCTTCGCCGTTGCAACCGCA
>JALZDD010000716.1 GCA_030862715.1 Actinomycetota bacterium
ATCATGATCGCGGCGTCGGTGTTCGCGCGGCGTACGGGGGTGGCGGCGCCGCTGCTGCTCGTGGGGCTCGGGATCGGGGCCAGCTATCTGCCGGGGGCGCCGGAGATCGAGCTCGATCCGGAGCTGATCCTGGCCGGCGTACTGCCGCCGTTGCTCTACTCCTCCGCGGTCAACCTGCCAGTGATCGACTTCCGGCGGAACCTCCGGCTGATCAGCTGGCTCTCGGTCGTGATGGTGATCGTCTCGGCGCTGGTGATCGGGGCGGTCGTCCACTGGCTGTTCCCGGAGATCTCCTTCCCGCTCGCGGTCGCGCTCGGTGCGGTCGTCAGTCCCACCGACGCGGTGGCGGCGACGGCGATCGGGCGCCGGGTCGGGCTGCCGCCGCGGGTGATGACGGTGCTGGAGGGCGAGAGCCTGGTCAACGACGCCTCTGCCCTCGTCGTGCTCCGGACGGCCGTCGCGGGGATCGCGGCGGCCAGCTCGTTCTCGCTGGGACGTACGGCGCTCGAGTTCGGCTGGGCGGTGCTGGGCGCGCTCGTGATCGGCGGCATCGTCGGCTGGCTCACCGTGCTGCTCCGCCAGCGCCTGGACGACCCGGTGCTCAACACGACGATCTCGTTCGCGGTGCCGTTCATCGCCTACTTCCCGGCCGAGGAGCTGAACGCCTCGGGCGTGCTCGCCGTCGTCGTCGCCGGGCTGGTGACCGGCGCGCTCGGCAGCCGCCGGTTCAGCGCCCGCGACCGGCAGACCCAGGCCACAACGTGGACGACCTTCAACTTCATCCTGGAAAGCGGCGTCTTTCTGGCGATGGGCTACCAGCTGCCCGGGCTCGTCGACGCCGCCCGCGGCGAGACCACGCTGGGCGAGATGGCCGGGCTGGTCCTGATCGTCGTCGGCCTGCTGGTCGCGCTCCGGTTCCTCGGGCTCGCCGGGCCCGCGCTCCGGGACCGGGAGGAGAGCAAGGAAGAGGTACGCACCCGCCTCGACCAGTTCGAGGAGAAGCTCGACGCGCTGACCCCCGCCGATGACCGGGAGGA
Source organism: Actinomycetota bacterium (assembly GCA_030862715.1). Next base: position 1,038 of record JALZDD010000716.1, read on the forward strand.
TGCCCGGATCACCTCGGCCCGGCGACGGCTGGCACGGGGCCGGGCGGACATCGACTTCGAGGAGCGCGAGCCGATCACCAAGCGTGGCTTCCTGATCATCGGCTGGGCCGGGATGCGTGGCGTCGTCACGGTCGCCGCTGCCCACACCATCCCGGCCGGCACCTCGCACCGGGCGACCGTGGTGCTCGCCGCCTTCCTGGTCGCGCTCATCACGCTCGTGCTCTTCGGCCTCACGCTGCCGGCGGTGATCCGCCGGATGCGCTTCCCGGGTGAGTCGTCGGCGGACCGTCACGACGCGTTCCGGGCGCTGCTGCGCCAGGTCGGTGAGGATGCGATCGACAACCTCGGACCGCTGGAGTCGCAGACCATCGACGGTGAGCCGATCGATCCCCAGCTGGTGACGAAGCTCAAGGACCGGATCCTCCCGCGGGTGCTCGCGGGCGTACGAGACGCGCCCAGCATCAGGCCCGACGTGATGGAGCAGACGGTGATCCTGCAGCTGCGCTACCTGGACGCCATGCGCGACGCGCTCGCCGCCGAGCGCAGCATCGGCGCCTACAGCTCCCACACCTACCGGAAGGTCGAGGCGATGCTCGACGACATGGAGAAGCGGCTCGACGCGAGCTGAGACCGCGGATGGGCGCCGGACGGTTACCTTGGCGCCTGCTGGCCCGTCATCACCATGACGGAGCTCGCGCGAGGAAGGTGACGACATGACCGGATCAGGTCCACACGAAGCAACAGCGGAGGCCTTCGAGCAGCAGCGCGAGCGCCTGGTGGCGGTCGCCTACCGGATGCTCGGATCCAGGGCGGACGCCGAGGACGCGGTGCAGGAGGCGTGGATCCGGCTGGCGCGGCAGGACGAGGCCTCGATCGACAACTTGGCCGGCTGGCTGACCACCGTGGTGGGTCGGGTCTGCATCGACGTGCTCCGCTCGCGCAAGACCCGGCCGGAGCTGTCGTACGAGGATCGGCTGCCCGAGCTCGTGGTGGCCGTCGATGGCGGGGCGGCGCCCGAGGACGACGCGATGCTCGCCGAGTCGGTCGGGCTGGCACTGCTCGTGGTGCTCGACTCCCTCACGCCCACCGAGCGGCTGGCGTTCGTCCTGCACGACATGTTCGCGGTGCCCTTCGCAGAGATCGGCGAGATCATCGGCCGGTCCACCGACGCCACCAAGATGCTCGCCAGCCGGGCCCGCCGAAAAGTGCAGGGCACACCCCAGCCGCAGGAGGAGCCGCGGCGTCAGCGCGCCGTGGTCGACGCATTTCTCGCCGCGGCACGGAACGGGGACTTCGAAGGGCTCGTCACGCTGCTCGATCCGAACGTGACTTGGCGGACGTACCACCCGAAGGGCGTGCTGACCACGGTCGGCGCGGCCGAGGTGGCCGAACCGGTCATTCGCGGCGCACGCTCGATGACCTCGGCGCTGCCGGTCCGCGTCAACGGCGAGCCCGGGTTCGTGGCCTGGGGCGCCAACGGCAAGGTGCTCGGCCTGGTGGCGTGCACCGTGGTCGAGGGCCGGATCGTCGAGCTGGTGACCGTGAGCGACCGCAAGCGCCTCGACGCCATGGATCTGCCCCCGCGGCCCGAGTAAGGCGCCCGGCGTCGCCCTGGGGTGTTACCTCTTGAAGAACGCCTTCGTCGTAGTGGTGCAAGCATCCGAAGACGAAGGAGAACCCCCTTGAACATCGCACTGTGGATCGTCGCCGGCCTGATGGCCGCCATCTACCTGCTCTCCGGATTCGGGAAGCTGTTGGTCCCCCGGGAGAAGATGGCCACGATGGGCGACGCCTCGCGCTGGGTCCTCGACTTCCGACCCGGCACCCTCAAGGCCATCGGAGCACTCGAGATCCTCGGCGCCGTCGGCCTGATCCTGCCCGCCCTGCTCGACATCGCGCCGATCCTGGTGCCGCTGGCGGCAAGCGGGCTGACGCTGATCATGGTCGGTGCCGTGATCCTGCGGGTCCGCCGTGGCGAGAGGAAGACCGCGCTGGTGGACGCGACCTACCTCGCCTTGATCGCTTTCGTGGCGATCGGCCGCTTCGCATGGGTTCCCTTCACCGGCTGACCAGGCCGGGTCTCGGCGGGTCACACCGTCTCGAAACCGGCCATCATCGCCATGTCCTCGTGCTCCAGGTTGTGGCAGTGGATGAGGAACCTGCCGGCGTACCTCTCGAACTTCACCCTGACCCGGACGGCCTCGTAGGGGCGTACGTCGACGGTGTCCTTCCAGCCGAGGTCCATCGGGCCCGGGCCGCGGTTGCCACGCCGCAGGACCTGGAAGGGCGAGAGGTGCACGTGGACGGGGTGGTGCGCGTCGGTGAAGAACTCCCAGATCTCGGTGGACTCGAGCGGCACCTTGGCCTGCGGGACCGCCGGGTCGAATGGCTTGCCGTTGATCCCCCAGCCCCTGCGGCCGTGCACGTCCGCACGACGGAAGTGCCACCTGCGGACGACGGCTCCCTCGGGCTTCTCGGGCTCGGGTACGTCGGCCAGCCTCGCCGGGATCCGGACGTCGTCGGCCGCACGCCGTGCGACGCGGAACCGCATCACCTGAGCGGTGCGGCCGGTGCCGAGACTATTGCGCATCTCGACCGTCGTCCCCGGCGCGAGCGAGCGGAAGTCGACGACGACGTCGAACCGCTCACCGGAGGCCATCGTGATCTCGCCGTGCTCGACCGGGGCGGCGAGCAGCCCGCCGTCGGAGCCGATTTGGGTGAACTTCACCGGCTGCCCATCGGAGGTCCGCAGGCTGAGCGCGTAGCGGCGCGCATTGGAGGCGTTGAGCAGCCGCAGCCGATACTGCGCCGCGTCGACCTCCGCCTCCGGCCAGGGGGCACCGTTGACCAGGATGACGTCGCCGAGCACACCGGCCATGTAGCGATCCTCGACCCCGGGCTCACCGAGGAGCTCCGGGTCGAGCGCGGGATAGCGCAGCGCGCCGTCCTCGTCGAAGGCTCGATCGGCGATCATCAGCGGCATCTCCCGCTCGCCCCGTGGCAGCGAGAGCGCGTCCTCCTCGTCGTCGCGGATGATGTGGAAGCCGGCCAGCCCGCGCCACACCTGCGGGGCGGTGAAGTCCATCCGATGGTCGTGGTACCAGAGCGTCGTCGCCGGCTGCTCGAGCGGATAGCGGTAGTCCCGCTTTCCCGTCGTGACCAGCGCCTTCGGGTCGGCCATGGCCTCGTGGCCGCCGCCGTGACCGCCCCCGTGGCCGCCGGCGTGCCCGCCTCCGTGACCGGCGTGCTGCGACTCGAAGCCCGGCGGCACCAGCAGATCCGTCGGCCAGCCGTCGCTCTTTGCCGGGTTGTGCCCGCCATGGAGATGCGTCGCGGTGGGCAGCGTGAGGGAGCTGGTGTGGCGTACGGTCACCGCCTCGCCGCGGCGGGTCTCCAGCGTCGGCCCGGGAAAGACCCCGTCGTACGTCATCATCTCGGTCCGCAGCCCGGGCAGGATCTCGACCGAGGCGGTGCGCTGCGCGATCTCGATCAGGTCGCCCGAAGGGCGCTTGACCGGCGGCAACGGCAACGGAGTCTCGTACGCCTTCGGCAGCCGTGCCGCGCTGCGCAGGATCCGTCCGGTCTGCTCGGGTGCCTCTCCGCACGCGGCCAGTGATCCGGCGACCGGGGCGGCCAGTCCGGCGCCGAGGAGGGTGCGTCGTCCGATCCTCATCGCCGGACCTCCCGCGGGCTGCCGGCGCCGCGGCGCAGGGAGGCGATGGCCACGGCCACCGCGATGCCGACGGTGAGGACGCCGACCGGGACGTGCAGCTGGAGGACCCGGGTGTAGCCGAGGATCGCCTGGACGTGGATGAGGAAGAAGAGCGCGACCGACCAGATGAGGAACCACCAGCGCCCCCGCATCGCCACGACGGCGCCCGCGGCGATCGGCAGTAGCAGGCCGAGACCCTGCAGCGCCGCTGCGCCGGCGGAGTGGAGGCCCAGCGCCTCGAAGGTGCCGGCGAAGTAGGAGCCGATGAAGATCGGCTGGCCGATCGCGAAGAGCGCGGTCGCCACGGCGACGGCTCGGAAGCAGAAGAGGCTGACGCGTGGTCGGCGCTCGCGTATCTGTGTGGTCACACCTCGACAATATGTAGCCGAGATACCTATGGCATCGGGCGTTCCCCTGACCGCCGACGGATCCTCGTCGGGGTCAGCCCTGGTGTGTGAAGACCTCGTCGCGGGCCGTGTCGAGACCGATCTGGAGCGCGCCGCGGAGCACGGGGTCGCCGGAGATCTCGGTGGGGACGACGGTGGGGACGTTGGGGCCGAGGGCGGCGATCGCCTTCTGCACGCGTGCGGCCAGAACCGGTCCGCCGGCGCGCCCGACCTCGCCCGCGAGCACGCACAGCTCGGGGTCGAGCACCACACAGATCCCCGCCAGGCCGAGGGCGAGCCTCCTGGCCAGCTCGTCCAGGAACGGCTCGGCGTCGGGGTTGCCCTCGGCGGCCGCGCGTACGCAGTCCACACCGTTGCCGCTCAGCCCGAACGCGCGGGAGAGGGTATCCATGGCCTCGACGCTGACCAGCGACTGGAAGGCCGCGTGCTGTGGGCTGTCGGTGCCGTGGGGCGTGGAGGCGCCCGGAACCGCCAGATAGCCGATCTCGCCGGCACCGCCGCCCGCGCCGCGGTGCAGGCGACCGTCGACGATCACCGCGAGCCCCAGGCCGCGGTCGATCCAGGCGAGCACCGAGTCCTTGACGCCGTGGGAGGCTCCGGCGGACTGCTCGGCGAGCCCGGCCAAGTTGACGTCGTTCTCGATCAGTATCGGCCGCTGGAAGGTGCGGCGGAGGTCCGCGAGGACGCCCGCGCGCCAGTCCGGCAGGTCGTTGGCGAACCGGATGTCACCGGTGCGCGGGTCGATCATGCCGGGCGTGCCGATCGAGAGGCAGCGGAGCTGGGGCATCGTGATGCCGGCGCTCCGGGTGGCGTCGGCGACGGTGGCCCGCACCGCCTCGACCGGGTCGGAGGCCTCGTGGGGGTCGAGCGCACCGGTGGCCAGCTCGGTGCCGGTGATGTCGGCGACCGACGCGGTGATCTGGTCGGGCCCGATGTGGAGAGCCGCCACATAGCCCGCCGACGGGACCACGCCGTAGAGCGCCGCATTGGGGCCGCGACCGCCCTGCTGGGTGCCGACGACCTCGACCAGGCCACGCTCGCCCAGCCGGGTCAGCAGCTGGCCCGCGGTCACCTTGGAGAGACCGACGAGCTCGCCGAGCCGGGTCTTCGTCACCGGCCCGTTCGTGAGCATCAGGTCGAGCGCCGCGCGGTCGTTGGTGTCGCGGATCAGGTGTGTCTTGGGTGGTCTCGACATCGGCGGCGCTCCTTTCGCGGGTAGGGGTGGCGTACGGAACGCCAACCTAACAATTGCAGGGCCCGAGCCGGTGTTTGTCCACGCAGGGTCTAGACGGTAACTGTAAAGGAACCTTACAGTAGGGCTTCGATCGCCATCCATCTCA
>JALZDD010000629.1 GCA_030862715.1 Actinomycetota bacterium
GACGCGGGACTGGCCGCACACCTCGTCGGGCGCTGTGCTGCCCCACCATCACACCCGAGATCTCCCCCGGAAGGAAACATCACCCCATGAAGTGGCTCTTGCTGCTTGCACTCATCCTCGTCCTCGCTCTCCTGATCTGGTTCTTCTTCGGACGCCCGATCCGCAAGGACGCCAAGGCCGCACACCGAGCCGACAAGGACCACCCGGCCGCCGAGGACACGGAGGCCACCAGCGCTCCCGTCGCCGCTGCTGCCGTCCGCGCCGAGGCGTCCGTGGCCGAGCCGGCCGCTGAGGCTCCCGCTGCCGACGCTCCGGCCGACGCTCCCGCGGCCGAGGACGCTGCCGTCGAAGAGCCAGTCGTCGAAGAGCCCGCCGAGGCTGCTGTCGAGGCCGAGGTCGCCGAGACCACCACGGACGACGCGACCGACGCGGACACCGCTGCCGTCGTCGCGGAGGCCGAGAGCGTCACCGCGGCTGCTGCCGCCGACGCCGAGACCACTGAGGCCGAGCCTGCCGCGGCCGAGGCCGTCACCGCTGAGCCCGCTCCGGTCGAGGCCGAGCCGGAGGCAGCTCCGGCCGCCGAGGCGCCCGCCGCGACCAACGGTGCTCCCTACGCCGGCGCCGTGCTGCCGACTGCTGACGGAAGCAGCTCGGACACTGCGTACAGCATCAAGGGCAGCAGCGGGAAGAAGTACCACACGACCGCGAGCCCCTACTACGGCCGCACGAAGGCAGCCGTCTACTTCGACTCCGAGGAGTCGGCCGAGGCGGCCGGGTTCGTCCTGGGCTTCAAGAAGAAGGCCAACGCCTGACCTGCACGTCACAAACAAGCTCGAAGGTCGCAGTCAACCGGTGACTGCGACCTTCGAGTTTGTGAAGGGCCTCAGGAGTCGAGGGAGGCCAGCCGGGCCGCCAGGTCGGCGTCCACGGCGCTTCCGATCACCGGCTCCAGGTCACCGTCGAGGACCTGGTCGAGGTTGTAGGACTTGTAGCCGGTGCGGTGGTCGGAGATGCGGTTCTCCGGGAAGTTGTAGGTGCGGATGCGCTCGGAGCGGTCAACGGTGCGCACCTGGGAGCGGCGGGCGTCAGAGGCTTCCGCGTCGGCAGCGTCCTGGGCTGCCTGGAGCAGGCGCGAGCGGAGTACGCGCATGGCCTGCTCCTTGTTCTGCAGCTGCGACTTCTCGTTCTGCATCGAGACGACGATACCGGTGGGGATGTGGGTGATCCGGACCGCCGAGTCGGTGGTGTTGACCGACTGGCCGCCGGGACCCGAGGAGCGGTAGACGTCGATGCGGAGGTCGTTGTCGTTGATCTCGACATCGATCGGCTCGGCCTCGGGAACCACCAGGACGCCGGCGGCCGAGGTGTGCACGCGGCCCTGCGACTCGGTGACCGGCACCCGCTGGACACGGTGTACGCCGCCCTCGAACTTGAGCAGCGCGTAGGGCGCTCGGCCCGGCTCCGAGGTTCCCTTCGCCTTCACCGCGACCGTGACGGACTTGTAGCCGCCGAGATCGGACTCGTTGGCGTCGAGGAACTCGAGCTTCCAGCCCTGGCGCTCGGCATAGCGGGTGTACATCCGCAGCAGGTCGCCGGCGAACAGCGCCGACTCCTCACCGCCCTCCCCTGACTTCACCTCGAGGATGGCGTCCTTGTCGTCGGTCGGGTCGCGAGGCACGAGCAGGCGACGCAGCCGCTCCTCGGCCTCCTCGCGCTGCGGCACCAGCGCGGCGGCCTCCTCGGCGAAGGTGGGGTCCTCACCCGCCAGCTCGCGGGCGGCCTCGACGTCGTCACCGAGCTGCTGCCAGGAGTGGTAGGCGTCGATGATCGAGCTCAGCTCGGCGTACCTCTGGTTGAGCTTCTTCGCCAGGCGTGCGTCGGCGTGGGTCTCGGGCTCGGCGAGCCGCTTCTCGAGGCCCTCGTGCTCCTCGATCAGCCCTTCGACCGCTTCAAACTGTGACATCTCCGCCTCGCCTCTCGCCTGGGAGGAATACCCGATGAGTTCAAAGAAATGCGCCGCGCCGGCCCCCACGAGCACGTGGGGGCCGGCGCGTTGAGAGCTACTTGTTGCGCTTGCCGAAGCGAGCCTCGAAGCGAGCCACGCGACCGCCGGTGTCGAGGATCTTCTGCTTGCCCGTGTAGAACGGGTGGCAGTTGGAGCAAACGTCGGCGCGGATGGCGCCCTCGGCCACGGTGCTGCGGGTGGTGAACGAGTTGCCGCAGGTGCAGGTGACCTGGGTGTCGACGTACGTCGGGTGGATTTCGGGCTTCATGAGGTTCCTCTCAAGACATTGGGTTCCGGGTCGCCTCCGCAGGTTGCGGGACGTGAACCGGCACCGAGGATTCAGTGTATGTGAACGCCTGGGGCCGCCAATAATTCCCGGCGGCCCCAGCGCGCACATCGCACTCAGCTCTTGGCGACCTCGTTGAGCAGCACCATGTTGGTGGCCGACCCGGCGACCTTCTCGGTCAGGACCGAGGCGGCCTTGGCGCCGTCGAGCGTGGCCAGCGAGGCGCGCAGCTTGCGCACCGCGTCACCCTCTCCGCCGGCGAAGAGCAGATCGTCGCGGCGGGTGCCGGAGGCGTTGACGTCGACGGCGGGGAAGATCCCGGCCTCCGCGTACTCCTCGCTGAGTCGCAGCTCGGAGTTGGCGGTGTCCTTGAACGCCTCGAAGATGATCTCGTCGGTCTTCGAACCGGTCTCGACCGCGGCGGTGGCGAGGATGGTCAGCGAGCCGCCGTCCTCGACGTTGCGGGCCGCACCGAAGAACCGCTTGGTCGGGTAGAGCGCCGCGGAGTCGACGCCGCCACCGAGGATCCGGCCCGACGCCGGGACGGAGAGGTTGTACGCCTTGCCCAGACGGGTGAGCCCGTCGAGCAGGACGACCACGTCGTGGCCGAGCTCGACCAGGCGCTTGGCCCGCTCGATGGCCAGCTCGGCGACCACGGTGTGGTCGGCGGGCTGACGGTCGAAGGTGGAGGCGATGACCTCGCCCTTGACGCTGCGCTCGAAATCGGTGACCTCCTCCGGGCGCTCGTCGACGAGCACCACCATCAGATGGCACTCGGGGTTGTTGGCGGTGATCGCTCCGGCGATCGCCTGCAGGACGGTCGTCTTGCCGGCCTTCGACGGCGAGGCGATCAGCCCGCGCTGGCCCTTGCCGATCGGCGCGACCAGGTCGATGATCCGGCCGGTGACCGGGTCGGAGCCGCCCTCGAGGCGGAGCCGCTGGTCGGGGTGGACCGGGGCTAGCTTGTCGAACTCGACACGGTGCCTGGCGACCTCGGGGTCGGCACCGTTGACCGAGTCGATGCGCACCATCGGGTTGTACTTCTCCTTGCGCTCCCCCTCGCGGGGCTGGCGCACCTGACCGACGATCGCGTCGCCACGGCGCAGACCGAGGCGCTTGACCAGCGACAGGGAGAGGTAGACGTCGTCCGGTCCGGGCAGGTAGCCCGAGGTGCGGACGAAGGCGTAGTTGTCGAGTACGTCCAGGATGCCCGCCGCGGGCACGAGCACGTCGTCCTCGAGGACGGTCGTGTCCGGCTCGCCGCGACCCGGGCGGTTGCGGTCGCGGTCGCGGCCACGACGGCGGCGGTTGCGGCGGCTGCCGCCCTCGCCGTCGTCATCGCCCGTGTCGTCGGCCGACTCGGCCGGCCGATCCCTCTGGGCGTCCTCGTTCTTCTTCTCGGCGGCAGACTGGCCGGCCTTGGCCGGACCCTTGTTCTGGCCACCGCCGGCGGGCTGACCGGACTGACCGCCCTGGCCGGACTGACCGCCCTGACCACCCTGGCCCTGGCCGCCGCTCTTGTTCTGGTTGCGCTGGCGACGCGGGCGCTGGGCGCCCTCGTTACCGGCGTCAGCAGCCTCGGCGGGCTTCTCCGCGGGCTTCTCGGCCTTCTCGGCCGGATTCTCTGCGGTCTTCTCCGCAGGCTTCTCAGCGGCTGGCTTCTCAGCAGCGGGCTTCTCGGCGGCAGGCTTCTCGGCCTTCTCCGCCGGCGCCGACTGCGCACGGCTGCTCTGCGCAGCCTTGATCGCGTCGATCAGCTGGGCCTTCTTCATCGAGTTGGCCCCGGTGATACCCATGCCGTTCGCCATCGCCTTGAGGTCGGCGAGGAGCATTCCGCCAAGGCCACCGCGCTTCTTCGGGGCTGCGTTCGGCTCCGGCGCAGTGGATTCCATGGTTTCAGTCACGTGAGTCCTTTCCCACGTATCGCCGATCGGCGTACGACGCCGACGGCTCGTTTGTCAGAACCCCTGACGCGCCGATGCGCGCCAACCGAAGTGGCACGGCACGAAAGGGGGATAGCACATTCGCAGGCCTGAACGGCCCAACGGATGTATGCCCAGGCTAACACGCAAAGCACCCCTCACAGCAGGGGCCCGGAAGGCGGGTCAGAGGATGCGTACGCCGTCCATGTCGACACTCAGCGCATGGCAGGCCCAGCCCTCGGGACAGCGGGCGGTGAGCTTGGTGGTCTCGGCGGACTCGACCCCGCTGCTGAACGCCAGGACCGTGGGCCCGGCGCCGGAGACGATCGCGGCGACACCGTCGGCGCGCAGCTCGTCGACCAGGGCGAGCGACTCCGGCATCGCGGGTCGGCGGTACTCCTGGTGCAGGAAGTCGCGGGTGGCGCGGTGCAGGTGTTCGGGCGCGTCGCTGAGCGCCGCGACCAGGAGTGCCGTACGCCCCGCATCGGCCGCCGCGTCGGAGTGCGGGACGGTATCGGGCAGCAGCCCGCGGGCGGCCTTGGTCTCGACGCCGGTCGCGGGGACGAAGACGACGACGCTGACCCTCGGATCGACGGCGGTGCGGACGGCGAAGAAGCCGTCGTCGTCACCTGCGATCGTGAAGCCGCCGTGGAAGGCAGGAGCCACGTTGTCGGGGTGACCCTCGATCTCGGCGGCCTTCTGGAAGAGGGTGTCGTCGTCGAGGATCAGCTCTCCCCCGGCGACCAGGGCGCGTGCGAGCACGAGGCCGCCGATGATCGCGGCCGAAGACGAGCCCAGGCCACGCGCGTGCGGGATCCGGTTGTGGCAGTGCAGCCGCAGACCGGCCGGCTGCTTGCCGATGATCTCGAAGGCGGCCCGCATGGAGCGTACGACGAGATGGGACTCGTCGAGCGGGACCGTGCCCTCCCCCGCACCCTCGACGGTGACCTCCAACGTCCCGCCCGGCACCACTTCGCCGGTGAGCTCGTCACGCAGGTCGAGCGCCAGGCCCAGCGAGTCGTAGCCGGGGCCGAGGTTGGCGGAGGTGGCCGGGACGGTGACGGTCACCGGGCCTTCTACGAACGTCATGGTTGCTACGCGAGCCCGGCTGCGGCCGCCGCGGCCTCGAGGTCGGCATCGATGATGATCTCGGGCAGCTCACCGAAGAACTCCAGCGCGGTGGCGGTGTCCTTGAGGCCGTGGCCGGTGACGGTGATGACCGTGGTGGCTCCGGCGTAGGTCTCCCCTGCCTCGAGGTCGGCGAGGAGCCCGGCGACACCGGCCGCCGAGGCGGGCTCGACGAAGACGCCGTCGTTGCGGGCGAGCAGCGCCTGGGCCGAGAGGATCTGCTCGTCGGAGAGCGCACGGAAGCGGCCACCGGACTTGGCGGCCGCGGCCTCGGCGAGCTGCCACGAGGCCGGGTTGCCGATGCGGATCGCGGTTGCCTTGGTCTCCGGGTGCTCGACCGGGTGACCGAGCACGAGCGGCGCCGCGCCCTCGGCCTGGAAGGCGCGCATGACCGGGGTCTTGGTGGCGTGGCCGGCCGCTGCGTACTGCTCGTAGCCGAGCCAGTAGGCCGAGAGGTTGCCGGCGTTGCCGATGGGCATCAGGTGGTAGTCGGGAGCGTCGCCCAGGCGGTCGACGACCTCGAACGAGGCCGTCTTCTGTCCCTCGAGGCGGATCGGGTTGACGGAGTTGACCAGCGCGACCGGGTAGCTGTCGGCGAGCGCGCGGGAGAGCTTGAGGCAGTCGTCGAAGTTGCCGCGTACCTTGACCACCTCGGCGCCGTGGACCAGCGCCTGGGCCATCTTGGCGGTGCTGATCTTGCCGTTGGGGACGAGCACGACCGGCGTGATCCCGGCCTTGGCTGCGTACGCGGCCATCGAGGCCGACGTGTTGCCGGTCGAGGCGCAGACCACGGCCTTGGCGCCCTCGTGGACGGCGACGGAGATGGCCGCGGTCATGCCGCGGTCCTTGAACGAGCCGGTCGGGTTCTGGCCCTCGACCTTCAGCCACACCTCACCCTTGGTGGCGCCGGAGAGCCACTCGGAGTGGACCAGCGGGGTGCCGCCCTCACCGAGGGTCACCGCCGGGGTGTCCTGGGGGATGTCGAGGAGGCTTCGATACTCCTCGATCACACCGCGCCATTGGCTAGTGGTCATCAAACTGCTCCTTCTACGCGCATCACCGAGGCGACGTCGCGGACGAACTCCATCTCGCGCAGGTGCTGCACGGTCGCCGCGAGCGCGGCATCGGGGGCCTCGTGGGAGACGACGACGAGCTGGGCGTCCTCTCCCCTGCCTTCTTGGCGTACGGCCTTGATCGAGACGCCGTGCTCGGAGAAGGCGGTCGCGACGGCGGCGAGCACGCCGGCCTTGTCGGCCACGTCGAGGCTGACGTGATAGCGGGTGACGGTCTCGCCCATCGGGCGCACCGCGCGGTCGGCGTAGGCGGACTCACCGAAGCCACGGGTGCCGAGGACCTTGTTGCGGGCGATCGTGACCAGGTCGCCCAGGACGGCGCTCGCGGTGGGATCGCCGCCCGCGCCCTGGCCGTAGAACATCAGGTCGCCGGCCGAGGCGGACTCGACGAAGACGGCGTTGTAGGCGCCGCGTACGGCCGCCAGCGCGTGGGTGCGCGGGATCATCACCGGGTGGACCCGGACCGAGACGTCGTCGTCCTCGAGCTCGGCGATCGCGAGCAGCTTGACGACGCTGCCCATGGCCTTGGCCGAGGCGACGTCGCCGGCGGTCACCTCGGTGATGCCCTCGCGGTAGACGTCGCTGGCGGTCACCCGGGTGTGGAAGGCGAGGCTCGCCAGGATGGCGGCCTTGGCGGCGGCGTCGAAGCCCTCGACGTCGGCGGTCGGGTCGGCCTCCGCGTAGCCCAGCTCCTGGGCCTCGGCGAGTGCCTCCTCGAAGCCGGCGCCGTAGGTGTCCATCTTGTCGAGGATGTAGTTGGTGGTGCCGTTGACGATGCCCATCACCTTGGTGACGTGGTCGCCGACGAGCGAGTCGCGCAGGGGGCGCAGGATCGGGATCGCACCGGCGACCGCGGCCTCGTAGTAGAGGTCGGTGCCGGCCTTCTCGGCGGCCTCGTAGAGCGTCGGGCCGTCCTCGGCGAGCAGCGCCTTGTTGGCGGTGACGACGCTGGCGCCGTTCTCCAGCGCTGTGAGGATGAGGCTGCGGGCCGGCTCGATGCCGCCGATCACCTCGATCACGAGGTCGATGTCATCGCGGGCGACCAGGCCCTGGGCGTCCGTGGTGAGCAGCTCCGCAGGCACCTCGACGTCGCGAGGCGCGTCGAGGCGGCGTACGGCCACGCCCCTGATCTCCAGCGGCGCGCCCACTCTGGCGGCGAGATCCGCATCGCCCTCGAGCAGGAGTCGGACCACCTGGGACCCCACCACACCGCAGCCGAGGACGGCGACGCCCAAGGGATCGACGGCGTGCGCGGTCGTCTTGTTGCTGCTCACGCGCCCAAGGGTATCCGGGACAGGCTCCAGGGTCCGACTTCCGCTCTAGGCGCGGACACCTCCGCCGTGTTTCGGCTCAGGTCAGCAGCACGACCTTGCCGGTGGTCTCCCGAGCCTCGAGCGCGCGATGAGCCGCTGCCGCCTCGGCCAGCGGGAAGGCGGAGCCGACGTACGGCCTCCGGGTGCCGTCCGCGGCGGCCTCGAGCGAGGCCTGCTCGAACTCCTTGATCCGGCCCTGGACCCAGGGGCCGAGGATGTCGATGATCTTCGCGGCGCCCTCGTAGCCGTCCTGGTCGCCGGAGAAGCGGACCATCCGCCCGTCCGGCTCGAGGTGGGCGTGGACCTGCCTGGGTACGTCACCCCCGAGCCCGTCCAGGAGGACCGTGATCCGGGGCTCCTCGGCGCGAAGCCTCTCCAGCCAGCCGTCCGTGCGGTAGTCGATGGCCGTCTGCGCGCCGAAGCCGCGGGCGATCTCGAGCTTGGTGTCCGAGCCCGCGAGCCCGACCGCGCGGGCGCCCGCGTTGCGGATGCCCTGGAGCAGGATCGCGCCCATGCCGCCGGCGGCCGAGGTGACCACGACGACGTCGTCGGGAGTGATCTGGGCGGCCTCGAGAACCGCGGCCGAGGTGCGGCCGGTGCCGATCGCGGCGACGGCCTCGGCCGACTCCAGTCCGTCGGGGCGGAGGTAGAGCTGCTTCTCGTCGGCGATGGCGAGCTCGGCGTAGCCGCCGCTGCTTCCCGGACCGAGATGCGCGACGACCTTCGCGCCCCGCCAGGCGTCGTCGACGCCCTCACCGAGCTCGTCTACCACGCCGGCGACCTCGCGGCCGGGAGTCATCGGGAGCTCCGGCCGCGGCATCGTCGGCGGCAGGTCGGCCGCTCTGATCGAGGTATCGAGACGGTGGATGCCCGCGGCCTCCACCCTGATGCGTACCTGGCCCGGACCGGGTGTCGGGTCGGGCACCTCCTCGAGTCGCAGGACCTCCGGGCCGCCGAACTCGTGCTGTCTGATCGCTCGCATGCGGCAAGTCAACCTGCTCAAGTTGACTTGAGGTCAAGGGTTTCGCCAAGCCTTGGATGAGCTCGGCCTCAGGCGAGCTCCGGGATCGGCCGGAGCACCGCGGCGACATCCCGGGCCAGACGTACGCGACGGAGCAGCTCCTCCGCGTCCGGCTCCACGTCGGTGGTGACGGTGATGGCGTCGTCGCGGGCGACCACCCACAGCCGCTCGTCGACGACGTGGCTGGCGAACCGGGACAGGGCGCGCGCATGCTCCTCGTCAGCGGCGATGACGGCACCGTCGGGCGTGGTCACGTTGGTCTTGGCCCGGAACTCGGGTGGGAAGAAGACCGGGGTGGGCACCCGGCCAGTGCCGGTGTTGCCCGAGCCCGGCGAGAGCCCGATCATCGCGGCCGTCTTCGGCAGGTGGGCGGGAACCCGCACCACCACCCAGCGCGCCGGACGCCAGGGACCTTTCCCGGGCGACGCCTTGCCGTGCCAGTACTCGACGAGGATCCCGTCGCAGGTGCCGTCGACGACGAGGTCGCAGCGCTCGGCGCGTACGTCTGGCCCCAGCACCTCCCACCGCACCGGCCGCTGCGCGGCGGCCTTGCCGGTCACCACCGGCCAGCCGAATGTCTGCGCCGCTCGGGTCACGCTGTCCCGCCGCTCCTTCGTCAGCCGGGCAACAGACGCTCGCGGCGCCTGGGACGGCGCCGCGAGCGTCCGTTCTGAGTAGACCCCCCGCGGCATGCGCCCCATCGTAGGACCCCGGACCCCAGGATTTCGGGAAGGCGAAACCGAATTTCGTACGTCACGCGGTTTGATGGGTGGGTGCTGTTCCCCAACGCCGACCTCGAACGCATCCGCACCGGCGAGGTCGACCTCGCCTTCCGCCGCTGGAAACGTCCGATGCATGTCGCCGGCGGTCGCCAGCGCACCCGGATGGGCGTGGTCGAGTTCGTCTCCGTCGCGCCGGTGTCCTGCGACACGCTCACCGACGAGGACGCCCGCCGGGCGGGTACGACGTTGGAGGATCTGCTGGCGTTCCTGTCTCGCAAGGACGGCGAGGTCTACCGGATCGAGATGCGCTACGCGGGCGAGGACGAGCGGGTCGCGCTGCGTACCAAGCGCCCGGGGAAGACCGAGACCGCCGCGCTGGTCGCGAAGCTGGCCGACATGGATCGGCGCAGCCGCCGGGGCCCGTGGACGCGCGAGCACCTCGAGCTCATCGAGGCCCGGCCCGGTGAGCTGGCCGAGACCATCGCGGCCTCGATCGGGCGGGAGAAGAAGCCGTTCAAGGCCGACATCCGCCGGCTCAAGGAGCTCGGTCTCACCGAGTCCCTCCCGGTCGGCTACCGCCTCTCACCGCGCGGCCGCGCAGTCCTCCGCGCCCTGCGGGCGTGAGCCGCCCGATCAGCCGAGATCGGTCGCGAAGAGGTCTTCCTCGGTCTCGCGCCGGACGAGCACCCGGGACTCACCGTCGCGGACCGCGACGACCGGGGGCCGCAGGGCGTGGTTGTAGTTGGACGCCATCGAGCGGCCGTAGGCACCGGTGCCCGGGACCGCGATCAGGTCACCGGGAGCGATGTCGCCAGGCAGGAACTCGTGCTTGACCACGATGTCGCCGGCCTCGCAGTGCTTACCGACGACGCGGCCGAGCACTGGCCCGGCGGACGAGGACCGGCCGGCGAGGGTGGCGGAGTAGTCGGCGTCGTAGAGAGCCGTGCGGATGTTGTCGCTCATCCCGCCGTCGACACTCACGTAGGTGCGAGTGACGCCGCCGTCGAGGGCGACCTCCTTGACGGTGCCGACCGTGTAGACGGTGCACATCGAGGGGCCCACGATGGCGCGGCCCGGCTCGATCGAGAGGTGGGGCGCTGCGAGCCCGAAGCCGCGGCACTCGTGCTCGACGATCGCGGTGAGCTCCTCGGCCAGTGCCTTGGGCGTCGAGGGGTCGTCCTGGGTGGTGTAGGCGATGCCGAAGCCACCGCCGAGGTCCATCTCCGGCAGCTCGGTGCCGAGCTCGTCGCGGATCCGGGCCTGCAGCGCCAGCACCCGCCGGGCGGCGACCTCGAAGCCGGAGGAGTCGAAGATCTGGGAACCGATGTGGGAGTGGAGCCCGCGCATCTCGACGTTCGGAGCGTCCAGCAACCGGCGTACGGCCTCGAAGGCATCGCCGGAGGAGATCGAGAAGCCGAACTTCTGGTCCTCGTGGGCGGTGGCGATGTATTCGTGGGTGTGGGCCTCGACCCCGGCGGTCACCCGCACCATCACCTTGGCGGTGATGCCGGTCTCGGCGGTGATCGCAGCGACCCGCTCGACCTCGTCGAAGGAGTCGACGATGATCCGGCCCACGCCCGCGACGATCGCCCGGCGCAGCTCCATCGGGGTCTTGTTGTTGCCGTGGTAGCCGATCTTCGCCGGGTCCACCTCGGCGCGCAGCGCGACCGAGAGCTCACCGTTGGAGCAGACGTCGAGGCTGAGCCCCTCCTGCGCCACCCAGCGCGCCACCTCGGTGCACAGGAACGCCTTGCCGGCGTAGTAGACGTCGTAGCCCGTGAAGGCGTCACGAAACGCGCGGGCGCGCTCGCGGAAGTCGGCCTCGTCCAGGACGTACGCAGGAGTGTTGATGTTCGCGACCAGGTCGGGCACCGCGACACCACCGACGGTAAGGACACCGTCGGTCTTCTCGGCCGTCGCCGACCACAACGCCGGCACGAGGTCGTTGACGTCGTCGGGGGTCTTGAGCCATACCGGAGAGGTGCCGGTGAACGAGCCCGGCGAAGAGTGGGACGTCATCACATGCGCTCCGGGGCGGAGACGCCGAGCAGCCCGAGGCCGTTGGCGAAGACGGTGCGAGCGGCGGAGACGAGCGCCAGCCGGGCCAGGTTGACGGGCGCAACCGGCTCGTCGCCCTTGGGCAGCATCCGGCAGTCGTCATCGTCGTACCAGCGGTGGAAGATCCCGGCGGTGTTCTCCAGATAGCGGGCGACCCGGTGCGGCTCGCGCAGCTCGGCGGCGGTCGCGACCACGCGCGGCAGCTCGGCCAGCGCGCGCAGCAGCTCGCCCTCGCGCTCGTGGGTGAGCAGCTCCGGCTCGAAGGTGTCGAGGTCGATCTGCATGCCCAGGTCGGCCGCGTTGGCCATCATCCGGCAGGTGCGCGCGTGAACGTACTGGACGTAGTAGACCGGGTTGGCGCTGTCGGCCTTGGCCCACAGGTCGAGGTCGATGTCGATGTTGGAGTCGCTGGAGTAGCGCGCCAGCGCATAGCGGGCAGCGTCCACCCCGATCGCCTCGACGATGTCGTCGATGGTGACCACGGTGCCGGCACGCTTCGACATCCGCATCGGCTGGCCGTCCTTGAGGAGGTTGACCATCTGGCCGATCAGGATCTCGAGGTTCTCGTGGGGCGTGTCACCGAAGGCGGCGCACATCGCCATCATCCGGCCGACGTAGCCGTGGTGGTCGGCACCCAGCATGATGAAGCACCGGTCGAAGCCGCGCTCGCGCTTGTCGAGGTAGTAGGCGAGGTCGCCGGAGAAGTAGGCCCCCTGGCCGTCGGCCTTGATGACGACGCGGTCCTTGTCATCGCCGAACTTCTCGGTCGCCAGCCAGATCGCGCCGTCCTTCTCGTAGACGTTGCCGAGCTCGCGGAGCTTCTCGATGGCGCGGTCCACGGCTCCGGACTTGTGGAGGTTGTCCTCGTGGAAGTAGACGTCGAAGTCGACGTTGAAGTCGTGCAGGCTCTGCTTGATCTCGGAGAACATCAGGTCGACGCCGATCGCGCGGAAGACCTCCTGCGGGTCTTCGCCGTCGAGGGCGCTCGGCTCCTTGGCCAGGACCTGCTTGGCGATCTCCTCGATGTACGCCCCGCCGTAGCCGTCCTCGGGCACCGGCTTGCCCTGCGCCCAGGCCAGCAGCGAGCGCGCGAAGCGGTCGATCTGGCCGCCGTGGTCGTTGAAGTAGTACTCCCGGGTGACCTCGGCGCCGGATGCCTCCAGGACACGACCCAGCGCGTCCCCCACCGCGGCCCAGCGGACGCCACCGAGGTGCAGCGGGCCGGTCGGGTTGGCGGAGACGAACTCCAGGTTGATGTTGTGGCCCTTGAAGGAGTCGTTGTTGCCGTATGCAGCCCCGGCGGCGACGATCTCGCCCGCCAGCTTGCCCTGGGCACCGGCCTCGACGGAGATGTTCAGGAAGCCCGGACCGGCGATCTCGACGTCTGCGATCCCGTCGGTCGCCTTCAGCATCGTAGCGACCTGCTCCCCCAGCGCACGCGGGTTCATCCCCGCCTTCTTGGCCAGCTGCAGCGCCACGTTGGTGGCGTAGTCGCCGTGGCCCTTCTGCCGGGGTCGCTCTACCGTGACAGTGCTCGGAACGCCGTCGGGAAGGGTGATCGCACCCTCATCGACGAGCGCGGTGAGGACATCGACGACCGCGGTGGAAAGCTGCTCAGGAGTCACGAGGTCCAGCGTATAAGCGCCAGTCGGTTTCACCGTTATCCGTCCCAGCCTGTAGGGTTCCATCTGCACTGCTCGAGCAGTGCAT
>JALZDD010000636.1 GCA_030862715.1 Actinomycetota bacterium
AGGATCAGTGCGAGCAAGGTGTCGTATATGTGGAGACGAGTGATTGCCCAGTAGATGGGGATGATCGTCGCCTGGAGCGGGATTGCGAGACCGAGAAGGAACAGGCGGTTGACCGTTGTGAAGTACCGTCCGACTCCGCGCACGATTGCAAACGCGGCCATGAAGGACAACAGAACACCCGGGATGGTGGATCCCACTGTCACGATCACGCTGTTCGCGAAATAGCGAAGGAAGTCGTTCTCGAGGACGAGGCCGTAGTTTGCCAGCGTGACGTTCCCAGAGGGAAGCAGTGGGTGTGAAGTAAAGTAGTCTTGCTGATCCTTGAGGCTTGTGACAATCATATAGTAGATCGGAACGATCACGATGATGAGCCAGATCCACCCTGCCAGGCCACCGGCTATGTTGAACCTCTTCGAGGATCGCGGTGCTTGGCGCTTCGCCGAATAAGGCCCGCTCGACGCGCCGTGATGTTTGGGGTGGTTGTCGTTTGCTGTCATCGTAGTCATTACGCACCGTCCAGCTGGCTTTCCTGGCGGTTCTTGCCGCCGAGTCGTTGGATAAGTAGCGCGATCCCGAGGCCCAGTGCTGCCAAGAGCACCGCGAGCACGGAAGCCGTTCCCATGTTGTAGCCGCGGAAGCCTTCCACGTACATCTGCAGCGGCAACACCGAGGTGGCGTTTCCGGGGCCGCCGCCGGTTAGCACGAAGATGAGGTCGAAGAAGGTAAGGCTTCCGACCACCATGAGAGTCGTGGAGGTGATGAATGTGTATTTGAGCTGGGGGAGTGTGATCCGAAAGAACTGCTGCATCGTGGAGGCTCCGTCGAGATCCGCTGCCTCGTAGAGGCTCTTCGGAATCTGTCGTACACCGCCCTGGTAGATAAGCGTGTGGAACGGGATCTGTTGCCACGACAGGACGAACACCACGACGAACAGTGCGAGATGAGGGCTGCCGAGCCAGTCCTGTTGGAGCCAGGACCACCTCAACGCGCCGGAGAGCCCGAAGCTTGGGTCCAGAAGCGATGTGAAGGTCACTGCGACGGCGGCTGACGACAGCAGGGTTGGCACGAAGTACAGGACCGCGAGGACCGAGCGGTAGCGCTGGAACCCGGCAGTGAATACTCCGAGCAGCAGGCTGGCTGGGACCTGGAAGAGGCAGCTCAGCAAGATGACCTGAACGGTGACCCACAGTGAGTTTGCGGTGAGAGGGTCGGTCAGCACCTTGGACCAATTAGCTGCGCCTGCCCACGTGATCGGCCCTACGCCGTCCCAATCGGTGAGGCTCAGGAGGATGACGCCACCCAAGGGAAGGATTGCGAAGGCGAAGAAGAAGATCAGCGCCGGCAAGGTGGCCCAGACCAGGGCGCGCTGCTGGCCGTGCGGGGGTTTCGCCCGTGTTGAGGGCGCGAGGATCGCGGAGGTGGTCACTCGACGCTCACCTCGTTCATGGTGGCGACGAACTCTTCCGGAGTGATCTGGTTCAGGAAGACCTGGCTGAGGGTCGAGAGCAGGGTATCGCTAGCGGCAGGAGGGAGCGCCTGGTCCCACGAAAGCTGGAACTCAGACGCATCACTAGCGAGGGAGTGGGTGTATTCCAGGAAGGGGGCGTCATCGCTGTCCTTGAGCTCGGTCTCAATGCCGTTGAGGGCAGGAACGGCGCCAGTGTCGATGACGTCCTGGGTGTACTCCTCGTCGAACAGGCCCTCGGCCAGAAACTCCTTGGCGGTGGCTTGCTGGGCATCGGTGGCATGCGAAGAAACCGAGAAGTAGGTCGAAGGCGACCCGACGACCATCGACGGGTCGCCTGCCCCGCCGTCGATGGTCGGGAACGGGGCGAACCCGAGCGTGCCCTCTGAGACGAAGTCTGGCGCAGCCTGCTTGACCACCTGGTACTGCGAGCTGATCTGCAGATTGATGGCCGCTCGACCGGTGTAGAGCAGTGCAAGCTCGGACCCGGAATTGGAGGCGGTCGAGGCAAAGCTGTCTTGGAAGGCGCCGGCTTCGACGAGCTCCTGGATCTTCTTGAGGGCATCGAGGACGGCGGGATCGGACCACGCGTCCTCTTCTCCAGCGAGGATGCCATCCCAGACTTCGGGCCCTCCCTGGCGGTTGACCAGGTACTCCAGCCAGATCAGTTCTGGCCACATGGACTGGCCACCTAGAGCAATGGGGTCGACGCCGATGTCCTTGAGCTTCGGGATGGCGGCGAGCAGGTCGTCCCACGTCTTGGGGATCTCCACGCCGGCCTGCTTGAGCAGGTCGGTGTTGTAGTACATTGTGGCCGGGTTCGTCTTCGTCATTGGGATGGCGTAGGTCCGCCCGTCGATGACTCCGTTCTCGGCGACGCTCGGGATGTACCGATCGGCTACCTCAGGGTTCTCGTTGAGCCACCCTGTGAGGTCCTCGACAGCACCCGCGTCGACGTAGCTCTGCAGTACTCCTCCGGACCAATTGAAGATGAGCGTGGGAGCCTGGTCGGCGCCGACCGCGGTACGGATCTTCGCTTTGTACGCGTCGGTGGCAAAGAACTCCACCTTGATCTGCTGATCTGGGTTTGAGTTGTTCCATCGATCGACCGCCGCCTCGATAACAGGCTGATCGCCGGAGCTGAGCGACCACATAGTCGCGGTCGATGGGGACTGTTGGCTCCGCCCCGCGGACCCGCACCCAGCCAACGCAACGGCGGCAACGGCGGCTACCGCGATGGACAGGCGTGACCTGCGGACAATCTGCGTGTTCATATGAACCTTCTTCATTGAGGGGTGGTGGACACGATTCGTTCGGTGTCAGAAGTGGTGTGACGAAAGTGAGCGCGCGTCGGCTACGAGCCGCTCCCTTCCGGCATGGACTTGCTCACGACGGCTAGCGAGACGTTCACGTTGTAGGTCGAGGTTTTTCCGTGCCGCGTCAGCGAGCGCGGCCCGCGCGGCGGGTCCTGTGCCGCCTTCACTGATGCGTGTGTCGACGAATATTCGGGGATCGAGGATTCGGTTCAGCTGAACACTGTCGATGCCGTGGAGGTTCGCGTCGGTCTCGAAGCGCGCCGCCTCGCCGTCGTGCTCGTGCGTCGCGACGAGCTTGGCGACGCTCTCATGGGCCTCGCGGAAGCTCATCCCGCGGGTCTCAACAAGAGCGTCAGCGAGGGCGCTCGCGGTTGCCCAGTGTCGTCCCGCCGAGGCGCGCATCCCGTCAACGTCCACCTCGAGGGTTGCGATCACTTCTCGAAGCAGCGTGATCGCTCCCCCTAGCTCATCGCAGTACTTCGGGATCGGGTTCTCCACGTACGCCTGGTCAACGTCGGTGGACACGGCGGTGTGCATTAGGCCGAGTTGACTGGCCGCCCATCCGGACGCCGTCCCCGCAAGTCCGCGGATACGTTCGAGGACGATCGGGTTCCGCTTCTGCGGCATCATGCTGGAGGTTCCGGACAAGGACGCGGCGATACGGATGAGGCCGACCTCGCTGGACGCCCAATAGTTGAGATCGCCCGCGATCCTGCTCATGCCGGACAGCGTCAGTGCCAAGACCCCGGCCAACTCGGCACCCATATCGAGCGACGCCATCCCCGCATCTCGTGCGTTAGGCACCGGGGAATCGAAGCCGAGATAGTGGGCGGTCGTCGCGCGGTTGATTGGCCACGACGTCCCGCTGTAGGCCGCACCGCCCAGCGGGCTCACGTTGAGACGGTCGTAAGCGTCGAAAAGGCGGTCGAGATTCCGTGTCAACGTCCAGTAGTGCGCGTTCAGATAGTGGTCGAAGGTCGTTGGCTGAGAATGCTGCAGGTGGGTGTAGCCAGGGACCACGTTTCCATTGTGCCGCTCCGCTGCGCTGAGCATCTCCTCGCCGAGATCGAGGAGTTCGCCGATTACCTGCGTCAGACGTCTGCGGTTGATCAGGCGCCAGTTTGTCGCCTTCTGGTCGATCCTGCTCCGCGCTCGCTGGATGTCGCGCCCCTCGGGTCCGCAGGTGCGCTCGAGATACCGCTCGATCTGCAGCCCGAGCGTTCCCCAGTCCGGAGACGGCTCGAGGAGAGCGATCGTGTCGCCCGACAGGAGGTCTAGTAGTGCGGACACCAAGGCGCAACCGTGCGCGAGGCCGAAAACGCCTTCCTGCGTCAACATCAGAGCATGTGCGAGATCGGTTTGGACGTACTCATCAAGCGCCACAAGCTCGTCGTCAAGCTCAACCTTGTTGACGTATCGCACCAGATGCGGCGACGCCTTCACGCCGAGGCGTCCTTCGCCTAGCGGGGTTGCCGCGCTCCCGAGCCCCCGCGCGTCGCTCGCGCCCTGCGCGTAAGTGTCCATCGACATTGCCGTCTCTCTTGAATGTAATCGTTGACATTGGTCATTCTGGAACTCCGACCGGCAAATGTCAACGATTACATCCAGTGCGGCGACCTACCCCGTTCGCTTGGGGGTCAACCGGGACGGATCTCGCCGGTATGCCTACGAGCCAAGTTGGCGGGGAGTACGAGCTTCTGCTTGGGGCTCTGGGGGGCTTCGATGCGTTCAAGAGCGACCCTGGCAGCCTGTCGACCGATTTCCTCGGGGCCGCGGGTGACGGCCGACACGTCCAGTCCTCGTGTGATTTCCGATTCGTCGAAGGCGATGAACGCCTGGCGGCGGCCGTGACGAATGCGATCGAGCAGTACGCCGTGACTGATGCCGAGGTTCAGTGCGATCACCGCCGTGGCTGGGGCGTTGGCGCCGAGTAGACGCTTTGCAGCCGCAGCAGCCTGTTCCGATGAGAGCAGTCCGGTGACGATCAGGTCGTCGTCGGCGGGCAGTCCCCGAGCAGTCAGCGCACGACGAAACCCGAGTAGACGCTGTTGTGTTGGGTACGACCCTGGGTCACCGCCGAGAACCGCGATCCTACGGTGTCCAAGGTCCACGAGCGAGAGTGTAGCTTCCTCTATCCCCGTGTCATCGGCAGTGACGACGACGTCGACATCTGCTCCGTTGGGCGGCCGTCCCACCAACACCACCGGTGTTCCAAACAGCTGTTCGCGATCGAGGTAATCGCGCTCAGGTCCGTCCGGCATCATCATAAGTACTTGCACTCGACGATCGGCCATTGCTCGGGCGAGCTCCGGCTCCCGAGATGGATCCTCGTCACTGGAGCCGATGACGAGCTGTACGCCTGAGCGCAGGAGTTCGCGCTCCGCGCCTGCGGCGACACCCATCTGGAACACGTTCTTGAAGCTCGATACAACAAGCCCCACGGCTCCTCGTCGCTCGCCGTGACGCAGCTCCCTCGCGATCGGATTCGGCCGATAACCTAGGGTGGCCACTGCGTCCATGACTCGTCGCCGGGTTTCTGGGCTAACCACCTCTCCGTTGTGAATCGCACGCGTTACTGTCGCCGTGCTCACACCTGCGAGCTTCGCCACGTCTCGTACTGTGACTCGTTCAAACTCGGCGTGTGTCACGCGCATTCCTCCACGTCAATCTCCGCTAGTCGCGGGCTACCCACACACAGTAAGGGCACGGGGTATGAAATCGTCAACATTAGTGTCGGCGATCGCTACCGAGGCCACCGACTCGCATGGCTGAGCGGGAGGCTCCAGTTCCTTCATGACGACGGTTTGGACCCAGGGGAGTGCGTCGCGGAGTTGGCTCGGTTTGCGACTGAGGAAGCGGCGCAGAGCGGCGTCGGCTATGGCTCAACTTCAGTGTGGCGAAGTCGGTCTCGGCGCTGCGGGGCGCGGCCGACGCCAACACACAGGAGCTTGTCGTCGTGCACCATCCTGCGGCAGACAAGGTCCTTGTCCCGGCGGCGAGGTTGAAGTGCCGCGAACGGACATCGCCGCGGGTATCGGTGTCGTACTCAAGTCCCGGGCGATCGGAATGTGAGGACCCGCAGCCCGGGGGCGGAAGGAGATATTCAGGGTGCGTCGAGTCTTCTCACAGTGCATGGTGCAGCTGTATCAAGGAGCCGTGTTCAACGTTGCCGTCACGGCTTCCGTTGCCACCGCCGGTTCCAAGCACTGCACCCAGTTCAGGGACAACCTGAACAGCGACAACGCTGGGTGTAGGTGGCCGCCGACCTCGCAGCGGCCGCTGTCGTTCGCCCGGTAGGGCATGCTGAATGCGACGAGAGAAAGAGGTCCAAGATGGAGGACGTCCCTGCATTCACGATCAACCAGCTGGCGTCGTTCGTCGCGGTCGCCGACACCGGCACCATCAGCGCGGCTGCGACCCGACTGCACATCTCACCATCTGCGGTCTCGGCGGCGCTCACCGAGCTGGAGCGGTTGGTCCGCGCCCAATTGCTGCACCGGATGCGCGCCAAGGGCGTCGTGCTCACGCCGACGGGTGAGTTGGTCCTGCCACGGGCGCGGTTGATCCTTCATCAAGCGGCCGAGCTCGAGGCCGACGCTCGGGGTGAGGGTGGGGTCAGTGGAAAGGTGCGGGTCGGCTGCTACCCGTCGCTCGCACCCACGCTGCTCCCGGCGCTTATGTCGAGTTTTCTTGAGGCCCACGCCGAGGTCCGGCTTGAGATCGTAGAAGCCACGCAAGACCAGCTAACTACCGCGCTCGAGGCGGGCGCGCTCGATGTGGCAATCATGTACGACCTCGATCTCGACCCTTCGCTTCGCCGGGCGCCCTTCGCGCACCTGCCCCCGCGGGTCGTGCTCCCGGGGGATCACCGCCTGGCGAAGTCCGAGCGGGCCGTCGACCTCGCCGACCTGCGCGACGACCCGATGGTGCTGCTCGACGCGCCGCCCAGTGCTGCGCACGCGATGACCTGCTGTCAGCTTGCCGGCTTCGTCCCCGTGATCGCCTACCGGGCGCGCACCTATGAGACCGCGCGATCCTTTGTCGGCCGCGGTCTTGGCTGGACCATGCTGCTCCAACGGCCGAGCGCTGACGTCACCTACGAGGGCCGGCCGGTCGCCGTTCGCGAGATCCGCAATCCGGAGCTCGACCCGGTCTCGATCAACGTCGTGGTTCACGGCGGCACTCTGCTCAACCGGGCGTCGCGAACCTTCGTCGACCACGTGGTACGGCTCGGGGCTGAAGGCACGCTTCTGAAAGAGACCTGAGGTAATAGCCGAAAAACCACTGCTTTTCAGTAGAAGTGATCGCGACCACACTCGGTGGTCACGGGTCATGGAACCAGGGCTCGGCCCTGACTACTGAAAGGCCATCCTCATGATCGCATCCACCACTGCTGGCGTGCCGCAGAGCGCTGCGCGCCGAGCAGTCGCCAGCAGCTTCGTTGGAACCGCCGTTGAGTGGTACGACTTCTTCATCTATGGGACGGCCGCCGCCCTCGTCCTCGGGTCGCAGTTCTTCCCTGGGTCCTCCGATGTCGCCGGCACTATGGCCGCATTCGCAACGTTCGCCGTCGGCTTCGTCGCTCGCCCGATCGGCGGAGCGGTGATGGGACACTTCGGAGACAAGATCGGCCGCAAGTCGATGCTGGTGCTGTCGATGATGTTGATGGGTGCCGCTACCGTGTCGATCGGCCTTCTGCCGACGTATGCCGTGATCGGTGCCTGGGCGCCGGGGCTTCTGGTGCTCTTCCGTTTCGTGCAGGGCTTCGGAGTCGGCGGCGAATGGGGCGGCGCGGTGCTGATGGCCACCGAGCACGCGCCGAAGGGCAAAGCCGGCCTGTACGGCGTCGCGCCGCAGCTCGGCGTCCCGGCAGGCGTCATCCTCGCCAACGGCGTCTTCCT
>JALZDD010000722.1 GCA_030862715.1 Actinomycetota bacterium
CCCAGCTGCTGATCCTCGACGAGCCGACCAACAACCTCGACATCACCAGCGTCGAGCAGCTCGCCGAGGCCCTCGACGCCTACCGCGGCGCCCTGCTCGTGGTCAGCCACGACCACGGTTTCCTGGAGCGGATCGGCATCGACACCGTCATCGAGCTCGATGGGGATGGGCGCATGCATCAGCGTCGTGACCTGGACGGTCACTGACGGCGGCCTCACCGCACGGCGACGAGGACGCCGATCTTGTCGATGCGATGCTCGGGATTGTCGAACTCGTCGGACCAGTAGTTGCCCTCGGCGTGGTCCTCAGGAGTAGCGCAGGTCGACAGCGTGATCATCGCGCGGGTGGGCTCCTGGCCGGGTTTGCCGGGGACAGCGGCGCGCTGCGCACGCAGCGACGCCGCCGACCGGAACGACGTCTCTCGGGTGCCGGTGATGCGATAGACGTACGTAGCCTCCTCGGTCCGCACCCGGACCCGGTCGCCTCGTTCGAGCTCGGGCAACCTGAGGAACGCCTGCGTGGAGGAGAGCCGGTGCGCGGTCACCTGGTAGTTGCCGATCCCACCCGGCCCGGTGCCGCCGCGTGGTCCGTAAGGGCTGGCCGCGACGCCGTTGTTCTGGATGTCGGTCCCGGGAGCGTCGTCGGTCCATCCGCGGTAGGGCACGACCTCGAGGTCGGTGACGCCGATGCGTGGGATGGACAGCTCCCCGCGCATCGGCCGGCCGTCGGAGGACAGGGGCGCGGGCTCGGTGGTGCTCGGTGACGCCGTCGAGGATGCGGTTGGGGATGTCGTATCCGGCGAGGAGCTCGACGGTGCCGGCGGTGTGCTCTTCCCCGAGGGGGTCTCGGTGCCGCACCCGCCGAGCACGAGCGCGCCGAGGACCGCGCCGACGACCCGGGACAATGCGATCTTCATGGCACCGCCTCGCGCGAGCTACTGGTTCCCGAGCCACGGTACGCCGACCCGCAAGGCCCGATCTGCCCAGATGCGGTCAGGAGAGCTGGTCAGAGCATCCGGGGCAGCCACCAGATCCGGCCGCTGCTGCTGTCCACTAAAGCGGTACGAACCGCATGCAGCTCGAGCGGAAGGACATCCGCGACGGCGTTGACGATCACAGGAAGCTGGTCCGCCGAGGCACGAGTGGCCACCGACACGTGCGGCAACCACAAACCGGGCCGGTAGTGCTTGTGCAGGTCTGCTCCGGTCTCGAGGAGCGTTCTCGCGACACGGTCCTGCCGCATCGCCACCGTGGCTGAGAACGAGGGCGCCAGGGCCACCCGGCCACGCGGAAAGATCAGTGAGCCGTGACTGGCGCAGTGGAACGGTTCGCCCTCCGGGAGCCCGTCGAGCGTGTCGCGCACCGGACGGAGCTCCCACGTCCGCAGGACCGCGAGCGAGAGGTGCGGGTGGTGGTTGCCATGGGTGTGGCTCGCCAAGGTGCGGACTCCGGCCTCCTCCAACCGCGCCCAGAGCTCACGCACCAGCCGGTCGGACCGAGCGTCGAAGAGCTGGCACACCGCAAGCGCCATGAGATCAGCGTGACACAAGCCGGGCGCGTAGGCGGCAGGCATCATCGAACGTGCCGCGTACGCCCTGAACGGCTCGTCGCCACGACGGATCAGAAGAGCCGGTAGAACCGCCAGAATCCGAACCCCTCGACCGGGAGGACCTCGAACCCGCTGAAGCCCGCGGCCTCGCCGTACCCCTGCAACGTCGAAGGCCGCATCACCGTCCCGGTGCCGACGCTCGGAGGCGACGAGAGCCCGTCCGGCAGACACACCAGGAGGCTGAACCCGTACATCAGCCGCTCCAACTCGTCGCCGTCCGGGGCGAAGCTGTCCGCTACGGCCTCGTCCATCACCACCATGGATCCGCCCGGCGCAAGCGTCCTCCGGACCGCGCTGAGCACCTCGACCGGCCGAGGCATGTCATGCACGCACTCGAAGGCGAAGGCCACGTCGACCGTCCCCTCCTCGAGGGTGGCCGCGTCCTGGCACACGAACCGCACCCGGTCCTCGACACCCGCCTCGCGGGCGTTCGCCACTGCCATGTCGACCGACGGCCGATCGATGTCGATGCCGAGCAC
Source organism: Actinomycetota bacterium (assembly GCA_030862715.1). The sequence continues at coordinate 2,088 of JALZDD010000722.1, forward strand.
GGTGGCCTCGGGGTAGGCGCGAGCCAAGGCGATGCTCGACCATCCCCCACCGCTACCGACGTCGAGAATCCGACAACCAGGAGCGGCAAGGGCGTCGTGGACGATCGGCACGCCGGCCAGCGCCGGACCGAGCTGCTTCTCGTACCACGGACGATTGCCATCGGCCTGGGACTGCCGCGCGTCATCGCCGAGCTCGTCCCAGCTGACTCCGCCCCCATTCCGGTAAGCCTCCAGGAGCCGAGGCAACGCCGAGCCGACTGTCCCGAACATCCGGGCGATGGGCACCAGATAGGCCAGGCTGGTCGAGTC
>JALZDD010000673.1 GCA_030862715.1 Actinomycetota bacterium
GGAGCAACGTCGTCGGCGGCCAGGTGAACCTGTACGACGCCGTGCGGCGGCAGATCTCGGCGATGTCCCCGCAGGGCAAGCTCTACGAGCTCAAGCAGGACCAGCGGCTGGCCACGATCGTGATGCGCCCGCGCGGCTGGCACTTCGACGACCTGCACGTCCTGGTCGACGGCGAGCCGGTCGTCGGCGCCCTGGTCGACTTCGGGCTCTACTTCTTCCACAACGCCCGCGAGCTCGTGGAGCGCGGGAGCGGGCCGTACTTCTATCTCCCGAAGATGGAGAGCCACCTCGAGGCGCGGCTGTGGAACGACGTGTTCACCTTCGCCCAGTCCGAGCTCGGGATCCCGCACGGCACCGTGCGCGCGACCGTCCTCATCGAGACGATCCCGGCCGCGTTCGAGATGGACGAGATCCTCTACGAGCTGCGCGACCACGCCGCTGGACTCAATGCCGGCCGCTGGGACTACCTGTTCAGCTTGATCAAGTACTTCCGCGACGCCGGGCCCTCCTTCGTGCTGCCCGACCGGGCGACGGTCGGGATGAAGTCGCCGTTCATGCGTGCGTACGCCCAGCTGCTGGTCAAGACCTGCCACCGCCGCAACGCCCACGCCATCGGCGGCATGGCCGCCTTCATCCCGAGCCGCCGGGACCAGGAGGTCAACGCCACCGCCTTCGCCAAGGTCCGTGAGGACAAGGAGCGCGAGGCTGGCGACGGCTTCGACGGCTCCTGGGTCGCCCACCCCGACCTGGTCCCGATCTGCCGCGAGATCTTCGACGGTGTTCTCGGCGACCGGCCGAACCAGGTCGACCGACAGCGCGACGATGTCTCGGTCGCAGCTGAGGACCTGCTCGACGTCGCCTCCGCCGGCGGTGCGATCACCCTCGCGGGGCTGCGTGACAACGTCGAGGTCTCGCTGGTCTACCTCGACGCTTGGATCCAAGGCGCCGGCGCCGTCGCGATCCACAACCTGATGGAGGACGCCGCCACCGTCGAGATCTCCCGCTCGCAGATCTGGCAGTGGGTGCACAACGGGTCAAAGCTCGACGACGGGACCCAGGTGACCGCAGAGCTCGTACGCCGGGTCCTGGACGAGGAGATGGTGCAGCTGCTCGCCGCGGCCGAAGGGATCGAGCATCACCTCAAGCAGGCCCGCACCATCTTCGAGGAGGTCGCGCTCGCCGACGACTACGTCGACTTCCTGACCCTGCCGGCCTACAAGCAGGTGGTTGGTTCATGAGCCGCCTCGAGGACCTGATCGGCCGGCTCGACCGGGCGCTCGCCGGCGCCGATGCGGCGCTGGCCGCCGATTATCCGGGGGATCGTGGCGTACGCCAGCCGGTGCACACCGTCTACGTCCCGGGCGACCGCTACGACGAGAAGACCGTCGCTCAGTGGTCCGCCGAGTCCGGACGGGTGCTGGCTGAGCATGCGGGTTCGGCTGCCGAGGTCGCGGACTCCTTCGACCTGGCGTCCGGCTTGGCGGACGAGATCTACGACCGGGTGACGGCCAAGCTGGCCGCCGAGCCGATCGAGGACCTGCGGATCGACTTCGAGGACGGCTACGGGGCCCGGCCCGACGAGGACGAGGACGCCGCCGTGGTGGCGGCCGCCCGGGCGCTCGCCGCCACCGTGCGTGACGGCTCCGCGGCGCCGTTCCACGGCATCCGGATCAAGTCGTTCGAGGCCCCGACGCGACACCGCGGGCTGCGTACGCTGGACCTCTTCCTCGGCGAGCTCGTCCGCGAGGGCGGGCTCGGTGACGGCTTCGTCATCACCCTGCCCAAGGTGACCTCCATCGAGCAGGTCACTGCGATGGTCACCGCCTTGGACGCGCTCGAACCGGCGCACGGCATCACGCCCGGAAGCCTGCGGTTCGAGATCCAGGTCGAGACGCCGCAGGCGATCCTCGGCTCCGACGGCACGGCGCTGATCGCGCGGATGATCGCCGCCGGCGCAGGCCGGGTCACCGGTCTGCACTACGGGACCTACGACTACTCCGCCTCGCTCGGGGTCGCGGCCGCCCACCAAAGCATGGAGCACCCGGTCGCCGACCACGCCAAGGACGTGATGCAGGTGGCCGCCGCCGGCACCGGCGTCTTCGTCTCGGACGGCTCGACCAACGTGCTTCCGGTCGGGAGCCCCGATTCGGTGCGCGCGGCGTGGCGGCTCCACTCACGCCTGGTGAGCCGGTCCCTGGCCCGCGGTATCTACCAGGGCTGGGACCTTCATCCGGCCCAGCTGCCCAGCCGCTACATCGCGACGTACGCGTTCTTCCGGGACGGGCTCGGGGTCGCCTCCGCCCGGCTGCGGGCGTACGTCCACGGCGGTGACTCCAGCTATCTCGACGAGCCCGCCACCGCCGCCGCGCTGGCCGCATTCGTCCTGCGCGGGGTGGAGTGTGGTGCCGTCGCGGCCGACGAGGTCGAGACGCTCGCCGGGATCGACCAGGCCAAGCTGGCTGAGTTGGCGCGCCGACGGATCGGCTGACGCCGGCTGTTTGGAACGTCGGACATGGCGGCAGGCTGGGTAGCCTGCCGCCATGCGCGTCGAAGCCGAGTTCACCACCGAACCGTTCCGTGGCGAGGGTGAGCCTCCCGAGCACGCGACGGCGGCGCTCGCGGCCGCCCGCGAGGCCGGTCTGGAGTGCGACTTCGGGCCGTTGGGGACGTCGATGCGTGGTGAGCGGGACGCCGTCCTGGCCACGCTGGCCGAGGTGGTGGCCGCAGGGCTGGACCACGGCGCCGACCAGATCACCTTCCAGGTCCGGGTCGAGGGGCACAGGGCGCCGCGGCGTACGGCCAGCGGGTTGGACGCACTGCTCGCCGAGGTCGCCGAGAGCCTCGGTGGCGACCTGCGGGCCCTGGACCGGCAGGGCAAGCAGCGCGCCGTGCGCCTGCTGGAGGAGCGCGGCGCCTTCGAGTACCGCAAGAGCGCCGAGATCGTGGCCGCGGCGCTCGGGGTCACCCGGTTCACGGTCTACAACTACCTGAACCGCGAGCGGGAGTAGCTACCCAGACTTTTCAACAAACTGTTGACTGTGACGAGCAGCACATGCAATCGTTGTTGCTGTACGGAAATTAGTTTCCGCATAGCGAGAGAGAACGGTTCATGGATCTCCAGAGCTTCAACACCTCACCGGCGGACGTCGTACGGCCCGTGCTGCGGGCCTGCTGCGACGCTCCGAGCTGGGTCGCCGCGGTCCTGGCCGGGCGCCCCTACGCCGACGAGGCCGATGTCGTCCGGACCGCCGACGAAGCGGCCCGACGGTTCACCGCGGCTGACGTCGACCAGGCCCTGGCCGCGCACCCGCGGATCGGGGAGCGCGCCGAGGGCGAGCACGCCGAGGCCACCTGGTCGCGGCGCGAGCAGGCGGCGGTCGGCACCGACGAGGCCACGGCACAGGCCCTCGCCGAGGGCAACCGGACCTACGAGGAGCGCTTCGGCCGGGTCTTCCTGATCTGCGCCTCGGGTCTCTCGGCAGACCAGGTGCTCGGCGCCCTCCGCGACAGGCTGGGTCACGAGCGTGACGAGGAGGCGGCAGTGATCGCCGACGAGCTGCGCAAGATCGCGTTGCTCCGCCTCGAGCGCGTCTTGGCCGCGGAGGTCTCGGCATGACCAGCGCCATCACCACCCACGTACTCGACACCGCGCTCGGCCGCCCGGCCGCCGGTGTCCCGGTCAGGCTCAGCCGGATCGACCCCGACCCAACCTCGGGCGCAGACTCCGACAACGCAGTCGTTCTCGCCGACGCCGTCACCGACGACGACGGCCGGGTGACCGACATGGGACCCGATCAGGTCCCGGCCGGCACCTATCAGCTCCGGTTCGGCACCGCCGCCTACTACGCGGCGACCGGTCAGGAGTGCTTCTACCCGCAGGTCTCCGTCACCTTCGCGGTCACCGACCGGCGGCACCACCACGTGCCACTTCTGCTGAGCCCGTTCGCCTACTCCACCTACCGAGGGAGCTGACATGCCCATTCGCCTTGGACCCAACCAGTACGGCAAGGCCGAGAACCGCGTCGTACGCATCTACCGCGACACTCCTCGCCACCAGATCCGGGACCTCAACGTCTCCACCGCGCTGCGCGGCAGCTTCGACGACGCCCACACCACCGGCGACCAGCAGGACGTGCTGCCGACCGACACCCAGAAGAACACGGTCTTCGCCTACGCGAAGAAGATCGGCGTCGCCTCGATCGAGGAGTTCGCGCTGGCGCTCGCCGACCGCTACCTCGAGGCCTGCCCGGCCGCCGAGGGCGCCCGGGTCGAGGTCGACGAGTACGCCTGGGACCGGATCCAGGTCGACGGGGCGGGTCACGACCACTCCTTCGTCCGCTCGGGTGGCGGCGTACGGACCACTGTGGTCAATGTCGACGGACGCGGTGAGGACCGAGTCGCCCATGTGGTGCCCGGCATCAAGGACCTCGTCGTGCTCAAGTCGACCGGCTCGGAGTTCCACGGCTTCCTCAAGGACGAGTACACGACCCTGCAGGAGACCACCGACCGGATCCTGGCGACCTCGCTCGTCGCCCGGTGGCGCTATGACGGCACCGCTGTCGACTGGGACAAGGCGTACGACTCCATCCGGGCCCTGCTGTTGCAGCGGTTCGCGGAGATCCACAGCCTCGCGCTGCAGCAGACGCTCCACGGGATGGGCACCTCGGTGCTTGAGCAGCACGGTGACGTCGCCGAGATCAAGTTCTCCGCGCCCAACAAGCACCACTTCCTCTCCGACCTCTCGCCATTCGGCCTGGACAACCCCGGTGAGGTCTTCTTCGCCGCGGACCGGCCCTACGGCCTGATCGAGGCCTCGGTCGTACGCGACGAGGCCCCCGATGCCGGAAACGCCTGGCACGCCATCCCCGGATTCTGCTGAGGCCGGCCATGCTCGGTCGTAGGAGACAGGCAGCCGCAACCGTCTCGACCCGCCCGGAGGACGAACGGCATCCGCCGGGCCAGCTCCTCGCCTACGGCACGCAGCACATCCTGACGATGTACGGCGGCGTGATCGCGCCGCCGCTCATCGTCGGGGGTGCCGCGGGCCTCTCGGGCACGGACCTGGCGTTGCTGGTGACCGCAGGGCTCTTCGTGTCGGGCTTCGCCACCCTGCTGCAGACGCTCGGCCTCGGCCCCTTCGGCAGCCGGCTGCCGATCGTGCAGGGCATCTCGTTCGCCAGCGTGTCGACGATGGTCACCATCGCCAGCGAGGACGGGCTGCGGCCGGTCTTCGGCGCGATCATCGTCGCCGGCCTGATCGGACTGGTGCTCTCCTCGTTCTTCGCCCAGCTGGTCAGGCTCTTCCCAGCGGTCGTCACCGGCACGATCATCACGGTCATCGGTCTCTCGCTGATGCCGGTCGCGTTCCGCTGGGCAATGGGCAACAACGCGGAGGCGCCGGACTACGGGTCGATGACGAACATCGGGTACGCCGGGCTGACGCTGCTCATCATCCTGGTGATCAGCCGGGTGTTCCAGGGCGCGATCTCACGGCTCTCGATCCTCATCGG
>JALZDD010000753.1 GCA_030862715.1 Actinomycetota bacterium
AGGCTGGACATCAGCCGGACGGCGTACGTCTCGTTGGTCTCGGCGATGCCGTAGCTGCGGACGACGGTGAGGACCAGGTCGGCGTTGCGGCGGCCGGCGGTGATCGCGGCGGCGACCGAGTCTGGGATCTCTGCCGCCGGGCCGGGGGCGGGTGGCACGCGTTGGCGGGTGGTGGCGTCGTAGCGGCCGGGTGAGCGGCGGGCGAAGTCGCGGATGGCGTCGGCGTATGCGACGAGGAGGTCGCGGCCCTCCCCTGTGGCCATCGCGGTGCTCGTGGCGTCGGCGAGCTCGTCGAGGACGTACGCGGTGACGGCGGTGCGGAGGTCGGTGGCTCCCGAGATGTGGGAGTAGAGGGTCGGCGACCTGACTCCGAGGTGCCGCGCGAGGACCGAGATCGTGACGGCGTCGAAGCCGAGCTCGTCGGCCAGGTCGGCGGCGGCCGCGATCACGGCGCTCCGGTTCAGCCCTGGACGACCCACCAGCAGCCTCCCAATAACGAATTGCCTAACATTTGTAGGAAACCTAGCATGGTTGGTATGAAGCCGCTGACCGAGACCGACGTACGCGCATCGTTCGTCAACCTCACCAAAGGTGCGACCAAGCGCCTCAACCTCCCTGCTGACCTGGCTGAACGGCCGTGGGAGGACCTCGACTACCTCGGCTGGCAGGACCCGAAAGCGCCGCAGAACCACTACCTCGTCACCGAGCACGGCGGCCGGATCTGTGGCATTGCCCTTCGCGCCTCGCGCGAGTCGCGAGGGGCTCGGAAGACGATGTGCGCGCTGTGCGCCTCGGTCAGTGACGTCGCACTGCTGGTGGCTTCCCGCGCCGGTCGCTCCGGGCAGGACGGCAACTCCGTCGGCACCTACATCTGCGCCGACCTCGACTGCTCCCTCAAGGCGCGCAACAAGCGCAAGCTCGACACCCCGGTCATCCACGAGACCCTCAGCGCCGAGCAGAAGGTCGATCGGCTGGTCGGCAACCTCGACTCATTCGTAGCGCGGGTGCTCCGGCCCGCGTAGCGGCCTGACGCCGGGGGTTCGCGACTGCCGCGCCGTCTCATAGGCGGGCGCTCGTAGGCGGCGATGCCAATCGTAGATCTCGAGCCCGGGTGGTGTTGAGCGGGTCGGGTCGAAGGAGAGCAGCAAGTCGCGGTCCGACTCGATGGTCAGCTCGAGCGTCGCAAACAGCGTCCAGTCCGTCCCGGGCCGTGCCCACACCAGTTGCCACGTGGCCTCGCCGGCGAACTGCGCTCCGAGCCAGACCGGCCCGGTGGGCGTGCGGTACGGGAGCAGCGTGCTGAAGAACCCGTCGAACAGACGGGTCTTGGGAGCCAGCAGGAACCGGGTCCATCGACCGTGACCGGTGGTGGCTAGCAGGAGGTCGGCGTGTTCGCCGCGGGCGGTGGGAACGCGCACGGCAAGCCCGTTGACGTCGGGCACCTTCTCAGGCAGGCCCACCGCGCGGGAGAGTCGTACCACCACCTCGTCCGCCCCGCCTTCATCGAGGAACGCTGCGCCCGTGGTGGCTCCCCGGTGCCGCCGCAGCAGGGCCAAGTGCACCTTGCCGTGCGGGTGCAAGGGTTTGTCGGTGGGTCGGAGGTGGGCGAGAGCGCCGACACCGGCCTGCAGCACACGGCCGCCGACTCGCGCCATCGTGCCGGTGACGGCGGGAGCCAGTCCGCGCCTGCTCGGACGGTCATCAACTGGATTCATGTGGTTGGCCTTCCTGAGGAGGCGCCGTGCTGACTCTTGGCACCCCACCGAAAGCGATCGTGCAGGATGGCGGCACGGGCCGCGTTGCTGCCGGGTGCGCCGTGCACGCCACCGCCGGGGTGGGCGGAGGCGGACCCGAGGAACAGCCCGGTGATGCCGGTCTCTGCCCGCCCCATACCCGGCACCGGTCGAAAGACCAGCTGTTGGTGGAGCTGAGAGGTGCCGCCGCCGATCGCCCCACCGATGAGGTTGGCGTCGAGAGCCTCGAACTCATGGGGCCCGAGAACGCGTCGTGAGGCGATGGTGCCGCCGAAGCCGGGCGCAAGGCGCTCGATGCGCGCCTGCATGCGGTCGGCGAAACGCTCACACTCCTCCTCGTCCCATCGCCCGCGCAGCCCGTCGGGTCCCGCATCCCGCAGCACCGTCTGCGGTACGTGCGTGTAGGCCCACACCGACTCCGTCCCCGGCGGCGAGCGGGTCGGGTCGGTGGTGGTCATCTGACCTGCCAGGAGGAACGGAGCATCGGGGATGACGCCGGCAGACACCTGAGACAAGGACTGGGTCATCTGCTCGACCGAGTCGGCGACGTGGAAGGTGCCGGGAGCGTACGCGGGTTCGGTGAGCCATGGAATGGGTCTGTTCAGGGCCCAGTCGACCTTGACCGTGCCTGGGTCCAGCTGGAAGTTCGCCATGCCGGCTGCGACGCGTCGCGGTACGTCTGCGGGATCGAGGAGCCGGCCGTACAGATGGGGCGCCGCGACGGCGGCGATCACGGCCCGGCCCACCTTGATCCGGTCCCCCTCACGGGTGCGAACCTCGGTGACGCGACCGTCCTCGACACCGAGGCGGGTGACCTCGGCACCGCAGCGGACGTCACCACCATGCTCGCGGAAGCGGCGCTCCAGCGCGGCGGCGAGCACGCCAGCGCCTCCCTCTGGGACGGGGAAGCCAACGGTCTGGCCCAGCATCGCGAGCAGAAGCCCCATCGTGCCGGAGCCCGGAGAGTCCAACGGGATGTCTGCATGTCCGGCGTTGCCGGCCAGGAGCAGACGCGCACCTTCGCCCCCGAAGTGGTTGCGTGCGAGGTCTCCGGCTGGTGTGAGCAGGGTACGCACGGCCGCCAATCCCCCTGCACGACGTAGGGCGTTGAGCAAGTGGACCCCGGGTCGCACGGGCGGGAACGGGGTCAGCAGGGCCTGCACGAGGGGTTCACCGATCTGGTCCCAGAGACCGCACAGCTCCAACCACGCCTGGCCGTCGCCGGCGTGCTGGGCGTCGAGCAGCTCCGCGGTGACGTGCCGGTCGCGGTGCAGCAGCGCCCAGCTGCCGTCTGGCATGGGGTGGCCCAGCACTGCGGGAGCACGCGCCCACCGCAGCCCGTACTCGTCCAGACCGAGCCCGCGGATGGTCGGGGAGGCGGCCGCGAGCGGATAGAACGCGCTGAAGGTGTCGTGGATGAAACCCGGGTGGACGTCCTCGGAGCCGCGTACCGCTCCACCTGTGGTGGGTTGGGTCTCGAGCACCAGCACCGACCAGCCCTTGTCGACCAGCAGGTTGGCCGCGACCAGGCCGTTGGGTCCGGAACCAACGACGACCGCGTCGTAGGAGTCGTCACTCATGGACGGTGTTCGACGACGAAGGCCAAGCGCCGGAGAGCCTCCACGTTTCGCCAGCCGAGAAGCGGATCCTGCACCAGCCGTGGGATCAGAGCGCCCGGGCCATCGACGGCCTGTTCTCGAATCGCGATCTCGGTGCCCTCTCCTGCTTCCTCCAGAGTGATCTCGACATGCGCGGCACCTGCGGGCCAGCCGCGCGCACGGAGCAACAGCCTGCTCCCGGGCGAGCACTCGAGCACCTCGGTGCTGTCGTCGAGCAGCAGCGGCCAGACGCCGACGGAGTGATGCAGTTGAGTGCCGACGTTCGGCCAGTCCTTGTCCGCATCGCGCAATCGAGACGCGCCGACCACCCAGAGCGGGTACAGCCAACCGTCTGAGAGGACGTCCCACACGTGCTGGGGTGATGCGTGGACCAATCTGCGGTTTGTACTCATGGAGATGTCCTCGGCGACTTGGGGTCACTGGCCGTAGCGGTACCCCGCCCGCGGCGCGTTATGCGGACGGCCAGGTTGCGCACGAGCCCCAGGGCGGCGTTCTCCCGGCGGCCGCGCATGGCGTTCTCGCCTTTCATGTGGGTCAGGACGTTGCCCGGATGTGGGTCCGCGGGACGGGTGAGGTCAGTCATCAGGAAGCCGAGGATCGGCGCGACGACCCGGTCGTGAAGGAGGGGCGCCGTGTATACCAGCCGTATCACCTCGTTGGCCATGCTCAGCTGTGGCCGGCCGCGGCCGCGGTCGACCCGGCGCAGGATCTGTCGGGCTGCTCGTTGGGGGCTGGAGACCGGAGGCGGGGGCCGACCCTCATGACCGATGAAACTCGCGGCATGGTGATAGATGGGGGTGTCCACACCTCCAGGCGCGACGTACACGATCGCGACGCCAGGTCGGTCGCGGTTCTCCAGGCGCAGTTGGTGAGCCAACGCGCGTACACCCCACTTGCTGATGACGTAGGGACTCATCGAAGGCGCCGTGATGTGGCCGAGCGCTGAACCAACCAGGACCAGCGTTCCGCTGCCCTGACTGCGCAGCACAGGCACCACATGACGTGCCACATTGACCGAGCCGAGGAGGTTGGTGCGCAGCACGCCGTCGAAGATCTCGGATGGCAGGGACTCCGTGCGACCGAACGCAACCACTCCGGCGCAGTGGATGACCGTGTCGAGCTGTCCATGTCGGTCGAGCACCGCCCCGATACAATCCCGCACCGCATCGTCGTCCCCCACATCGAGCGGCAGCACCATGGTCGATGCGGCACCCAACCGCGCACACCCAAGAGCAGCGGCGTGCAGCGACTCACGACCCCGGGCGACCAGGACAACGTGGTCTCCGCGTGTGGCGGCGAGGCGCGCTACAGCCAGACCGATCCCGCTCGACGCTCCGGTGACGAGGGTGATCGACATGCTCAGCTGGCCGAAGCGATCGTCGTCGGGTCTTCTTGAGTAGGTGCAGATGGCTGGCTGAACATCGTCACCTCTAGTGGCACGCAGGATGAATGTCGACGCTCGGAGCGGTACCCGTGAACGACGACTTCATGCGACGGCACCGACGCAGCCCTCCCGGCTCAGCACT
>JALZDD010000728.1 GCA_030862715.1 Actinomycetota bacterium
CCGGCGACCGCGGACATCCCTTCGCCGACCAGCGCCGGCGTGTTGGGCATGACCCGCACGACCGAGACGCCGTCCGGCACGGCCGGCTCCATCGCTGACGTCGGGACACCGGCGGCAAGCGACACGACAGTGGTGCCCGAACGCAGCGCGGACGCAATCGACTCCAGCACCGGCACGACGCCGTAGGGCTTCACGCCCAGCACCACCACGTCGGCCTCGGCCACGGCCTCGGCGGCCGGCAGCGTACGGATGCCGTGCTTCTCGCGAAGTGCCGCCGCCTGCTCCTCGCGCGCCTCCACGACGATGACGCTCTCCGGGGCGTGACCGGCCTCGAGAAGTCCGGCGAGGACAGCCCCGCCCATGTTGCCTGCACCGATGATCGCGATCGTCATACGAGCAGTCTCTCAATCCCACGGATCGCTGGCTGTCGCGGGTGAGGTACGGGCTAGGTACGGGAGCGGCGGGACGACCCCCTTCCTAGGTTGCCGAACGGCTTCGAGCCAGCCGCTGACCGAGTCGGCTCGTCCTGACACGAGCCACATCGGGTAATGAGGTTGGTGAGTTCAGTCGTCGTCTCTCGTACGTCTCAGCCAGCCGCCGCCGAACAAGGCCCAGACGACGAGCAAGGGTTGGAAGAACAGCCGGATCAACCGCTTGCCGTCTGTGTCGAGACCGAACGCGTCGACGCCTTCTACATACTGCGCGACGTTGCCAGGGAAGATCGCCACGAAGAAGGCGGCAAGCAGCGCTCCGACGAGACGTCGCTTGCTCGGCAGCACGACGAAGGCCAGCCCGAGCCCGATCTCGACGACACCCGACCCGACCACCGTCAGGTCCTCATCGACCGGGAACCAGTCGGGCACCTGCGCCCGGAACTCTTGTCGCTGGGTGGTCAGGTGCGCCACCCCGGCACCCACCATGATCAGGCCCAGCAGAATGCGCGCTGTAGGTCGCGCGGTCGAGGTCATCGAACCACTGTAGGAGAACGCGCAGGAGCTCGATGAGTTGGCCGCGATCGGACGCCGCTGCTGACCGAGTCGTCTCGTTCTGACCCGGATCCGCGCCGAGTCGGCTCGTTATGACGAGCCAACTCGGCGTGGAGGGGTCAGAAGAGGTTCTCCACCAGCGGGGTCGGGGAGCCGAAGCGGTGGGCCGTGATCGAGACGGCCTGCTCGTGCAGGAAGGTGAGCAGCTCGACCCGCCCGGCCTCGACGACGGGCTGGGCGTAGAGGGCGACGTCGACACGGCCCTGGCTCGCCTCGGCGAAGGCCTCACGCGATCCACCCAGGAGACGTACGCGGCTGGGCGCGTGCGGCCCGGAGAGGAACGACGCCCACGCGGTCTCGTCCTCGACGACGTACGTCGCACCGGTCGCGCGGACCAGCGAGGCGGTCTCATCGTCCAGCGCCGTGGCGACGGAGACTGTGACCGGAGCGCCCGCAGCGACACCGGCAGCGAGGACCCGCAGCAGGTGAGCGACCGGCCCGCCCTCATACCGGATCGTGACCGGAACCGGGGAGTAGCGCAGCACGTTGACCTCGGCGGACAGTCGCGAGACGTCCCGGGCGGCACCGAACTCGCGCTCCCAGGTGAGAGCGTCCGACCCGGCCGCACGCTTGAGCATCTCGATCTCGTCCAACTGCAGCCGGCCGGCCCAGTCGACGAGCGACCGTACGGCAGGAGCCGGCGTCGCGAGCTCGGTGGCGGGAGCCGACACCCAGTCGCTGAGGCCGACCAGGTAGTTGGGCCCGCCGGCCTTCGTCCCGGCGCCCACTGCCGACTTCTTCCAGCCGCCGAACGGCTGACGGCGCACGATCGCGCCGGTGATGCCACGGTTGACGTAGACGTTGCCGGCTTCGACGGAGTCGAGCCAGTGCGAGATCTCGGCGCGGTCGAGGCTGTGGATGCCGGCGGTGAGGCCGTAGTCCACCTCGTTCTGGATCTCGAGAGCCTCGTCGAGCGAGGAGGCCGAGATCAGGCCGAGGACGGGACCGAAGTACTCGGTCAGGTGGAACTCGGAGCCACGCTTGACGCCGGTCTTCACACCCGGCGACCAGAGCCGCCCGGTGTCGTCGAGCTGACGCGGCTTCACCAGCCACGTCTCACCCGGCGCGAGCGTCGTCAGCGCCTTGAGCAGCTTGCCGGAGGCGGGCTCGATGACCGGGCCCACCTGCACCGTCGGGTCCGTCGGATAACCCACGCGAAGCGAGGTCACCGCGTCGATCAGCTGGTCGCGGAAGCGGCGCGAGGTCGCGACCGAACCGACCAGGATGCCCAGCGACGCGGCCGAGCACTTCTGCCCGGCGTGGCCGAAGGCGGAGTAGACGAGGTCCTTGACGGCCAGGTCGAGGTCGGCATCCGGCGTGACGACCAACGAGTTCTTGCCGGAGGTCTCGGCCAGCAGCGGCAGGTCCGGACGGAACGAACGGAAGAGCTCGGCCGTGTCGAACGCACCGGTCAGCACCAGCCGGTCGACCAGCGGCGAGGCGATCAGGGCACGACCGACCTCGTTCTCCGGAACGTGGACCAGCCGCAGCACCTCCTTCGGCACCCCCGCGGACCACAACGTCTCGACCAGCACCGAGCCGCAACGCTTGGCCTGCGGAGCAGGCTTGATCACCACGGCCGACCCGGCCGCGAGCGCCGCCGCGACACCACCGGTCGGGATGGCGAGCGGGAAGTTCCACGGCGGGGTGACCAGGGTGAGACGTACGGGCACCTGGCGCGCGCCGTCGACCGTGTCGAGCTCCTCGGCCAGGCTCGCGTAGTAGTTGAGGAAGTCGATCGCCTCGGAGACCTCGGGGTCACCCTGGTCGAGCGTCTTGCCGCACTCCGAGGCGCCGACCTCGAGCCACTCGGCCCGGCGCCGCTCGACCTCGACCGCGGCGGCCCGCAGCACGGCGGCCCGCTCGGCACCGGTCTTGCGGCCCCAGTCGGCCTGGGCGCCGACGGCACCCTCGAGCACCGACTCGACGGCCTCCACCGAGTTCAGGGTGTGGTCGGCGACGAGCTGGTCGCCCAGCGTCGAGGAGCCGACCCGGGCGATGATCGCCTTGCCCCACTCCCGGTTGCCCGGCAGGTGCGGGTCGGTGTCGGGGGCGTTCTCGAACACGGTCTGGACGTCGTCCGCGACCGGCTCACGCCGGTCCTGGGTCCGGTTGGGCGCCGGCACGGAGTCGTCGACAGCCGCGAGGGAGCGTACGAACCGGTCCTTCTCACGCTTGTAGAGGGCCTCGGACGAGTTGAGGTCGAAGACGGCCGACATGAAGTTCTCGGTGCTGGCACCCTCCTCGAGCCGACGCACGAGGTAGGCGATCGCGACGTCGAAGTCCTTGGGGTGCACGACCGGCACGTAGAGCAGCAGGCCGCCCACGGTCTCGCGGACCGCCTCGGCCTGGCCCTCGGCCATGCCCAGCAGCATCTCGAACTCGACCGAGTCGCGAACCCCGCGCTGACCAGCCAGGATCCAGGCGTACGCCACGTCGAACAGGTTGTGACCGGCGACGCCGACGCGCACGTTGGCCATCCGCTCGGGCGTCAGCGCCCAGGACAGCACCCGCTTGTAGTTGGTGTCGGAGTCCTGCTTGGTCGACCAGGTCGCGACCGGCCAGCCGTGCAGCGACGCCTCGACGTGCTCCATCGGCAGGTTGGCGCCCTTGACGAGCCGCACCTTGATCGGCGCGCCCCCACGCGCACGCCGAGCAGCCGACCACTCCTGGAGCCGCATCATCGCCGACATGGCGTCCGGCAGGTAGGCCTGCAGGACGATGCCCGCCTCCAGGTCGGCCAGCTCGGGCCGGTCGAGGAGCCGCGTGAAGACGTCGATGGTCATGTCGAGGTCGCGGTACTCCTCCATGTCCAGGTTGATGAACTTCTTCGTCCCGGCGGCCGAGGACGTCGCCGCGTAGGTGTAGAGCGGGAGGAGCCGCTCGACCACGTGCGCAACAGCTTCGTCGTACGCCCAGACCGCGTGCGGCGCCACCGGCGAGGAGACCTTCACCGAGACGTAGTCGACGTCGTCGCGCGCGAGCAGCTTGCGGATCCCGGCCAGGCGCCGGTCGGCTTCCTTCTGCCCGAGGACGGCCTCGCCGAGGAGGTTGATGTTCAGGTTGACGCCGCGCTCGCGGATCCGCTCGATCTGCTTGCCGAGCCGCGCGTCGGAGGCGTCGATCAGCAGGTGCCCCACCATCTGCCGCAGCGCGCGGCGCGCCACCGGAATGACGAACCACGGTGCGACCAGCGACATCAGCGCGCCGAGCTTCACGCCCAGCTTCAGGTGCCAGGGCAGGAACGAAGGTACGTTGCCGGCCAGCTCACGGAGGCTGGCCGCGGCCACGCGTACGTCCTCGGGCCGGATCACCCGGTCGACGAAGCCGACGGTGAAGTCGAGTCCGGCAGGGTCCTTGAGAACATCGGCGAGGCGCTGCGCGGCCGGGGCGGCGGGCTTGGTCGAAGCCTTCGCCAGCCAGCCCCGAACGAGGTGGTCGACCTCGGAGATGAGCGCGTCATTGGTGGTCATAGAGCCGAGTATGCGACGAGAGTCACGTAAGATAAAGCGATGTTTCTTGGGGATTATTCATAAGGCAAACTGAAGGGTCCGATGCTCGACGTCCGCCGCCTCCGTCTGCTCGCCGAGCTCGCCGCGCGCGGGACCCTGGCCGAGGTCGCCGAGGCCCTCCACCAGAGCCCGTCGTCGGTCTCCCAGCAGCTCGGCCAGCTCGAGCGCGAGGTCGGGGTGCCGCTGCTGCGCAAGGCCGGCCGACGGGTCCAGCTCACCGCCGCGGCCGAGGTCCTCGTCGAGCACACGACCGAGATCCTGGCCCGGCTCGAGGCGGCCGAGGCCGCGGTCACCTCGCTCAGCGACGAGACCGCCGGCACCGTCCGGGTCGCCGTCTTCCAGTCTGTGGCCCTCGCCTACATGCCACAGGCTCTCGCCGACCTGACCCGGCGTCATCCACGACTGCGGGTCATGCTGTCCCAACGCGCGCCCGAGCAGGCGCTCAACGACCTCGCCCTGCGCGAGCTCGACCTGGTGGTCGCCGAGCACTACCCCGACCACGGCGCGCCACACTTCGACGGTCTCGACCGGCAGCCGCTCACCACCGACCGGCTCCGGCTCGCGGTCCCGCCCGAAGGCTCCGGAGAGGCCTGGGACGGCATCACGTCACTGGCCGACGCCGGCCGCGTCCCGTGGGCGATGGAGCCACCGGGCACGGCATCCCGCCACTGGATCGAGGAGCAGTGCCGCCGGGCAGGCTTCGAGCCCGAGGTCCGCTACGAGACCGACGACGTCGAGGCCCATGTCGCACTGGTGGAGTCCGGCAACGCCGTCGCCCTCCTCTCCGACCTGATGCGCGTACGCCACCGGACGGCCGTGCGGCTCATCGATCTGCCGGGTTCGCCGCGGCGTACTGTCTTCACCGCCACCCGGACCGCGATCGCCGACTCCCCGGGGATCATTGCCTGCCGTGCCGCGCTGGCTCGCGTGGTGCCGGCGGACCTGACGCTGCCCGCCTGAGATCGGCCTGATCAGCCGAGGAGCTCCTCGAGCGGCTGGTCGTGGTCGATCGCGAGTCCGTACGCCGTCGTGCGGGTGTCGATCATGGCCAGGACGGCCTCGGTGACGACCGAGGTCAGATGCTCGGCGTCAGGGATGCCCTCGCCGAGATGGACCCAGCGGCGTACGGCACCGAAGACCATCCCGATCAGGCCGTAGATCAGCGGGTCGACGGCCTTCTTGTCGACCTCGGAGACCTCCACGCCGGCCAGCTCGAACGCGGCCAGGATCAGCTCCTTGATCCGCTCCGCGATCCGGTCGAGGCCCTGCTGCAGCGGACCGGTGCCGTTCGGCGCGGTGTCGACGTCGGCCACCTGGTGCAGGAGCGGGTGCTCGAGCGCCCAGTTGACGTACGCCCCGACGGTGCGGGAGATGATCTGCCGGATCGAGCCGGTCAGCTCCATCGCGGGGAAGAGCTTGGCCCACAGACCATCGAGGATGTCGGCCTGGATGGCGAGGTCGAGCTCACGCCGGTCGGCGAAATGGCGGTAGACCACCGAGCGGGAGAGCCCCGCGGCCTGGCCGATCGCCTGCAGGCTGACGTTGACGCCGTCGGTCTCGATCAGACCGATCGCGGCATCGACGATGCGCTTTCGTCGGTCGTCGTTGTGACGCTTCCAGCGAACTGCCCTGCCATCCATGGTGTGACCATCGTAGTCCCACGTACTTCGCACAGGGACCGGAACGCTTGTCACAGTAATCACAGGCCGGCGCCGCAGCGCCGGCCCGCGGGAGGATCAGGCGAACCGGATCACGCCGTCGGCGACCGGTGACCCGAGCGCCTTCATGTCCACGAGGTAGTTCTGCTTCGCGGTCCACGGCGACCGGTCACCGGCCTTCGGCATGAGGTCCAGCGACCGCTGGATGTAACCGGAGGCCAGGTCCATGAACGGCCGCTCCTCGACGCTCGGGTCGCGGTTGACCGCGGCAACGTCGTAGCCGTTCTCCCCCATGAAGTCGAGCAGCCGAATCACGTAGTCGGTGACCAGGTCGGCCTTGAGGGTCCAGGAGGCGTTGGTGTAGCCGATCGTGTAGGCGAAGTTGGGCATCCCGGTGATCATCAGGCCCTTGTAGGCCATCTGCTCGGGCAGGCTGACCTGCTCACCGTCGACGGTGTAGTCGAGGCCGCCGAAGAGCCTGAGGTTGAGGCCGGTGGCGGAGATGACGATGTCGGCCTCGAGCGTCTCGCCCGACTCGAGCTCGATGCCCTTCGGCACGAACGTCTTGATCCGGTCGGTCACCACCGCGGCGTACCCCTCGCGGATCGACTTCATCATGTCGCCGTCGGGGACGAAGCAGATGCGCTGGTCCCACGGGTTGTAGGGCGGGTTGAAGTGCTTGTCGACGTACGCGATCGCCTCGTCCTTGGTCATGCCAGGACGGCCACCGCGGGCGGTGAGGCCGTTGATCCACTGGTCGCGGATCACCTTCTTGACCACGCCGGGGGCTCGGCGGGCGAGCTGGTAGGTGCCGACGGTGAGGGCAATGTTCTCCCAGCGAACGGTCTCGTGGCCGATCTTCTCGCGCACGCGCTTGAAGGGGAGCTTACCGAGCAGCTTGAACGGCGCCGTGTTCAGCAGCGAGGCGATCGCGTCCTGACCCGGGCGGGAGAGGATGTAGGTCGGCGTACGCTGCAGCATCGTCACCTTCTCGGCCCGATCGCTGCCCTCGCCGGCCAGGTTGGGCAGGAGAGTGACGGCGGTCGCGCCGGAGCCGATGATGACGACCTTCTTGCCCGCGTAGTCGAGGTCCTCGGGCCAGTGCTGCGGGTGCACGAAGGTGCCCTCGTAGTCGTCGAGACCGGCGAACTCCGGCTGGTAGCCGTTGGCGTAGTCGTAGTAGCCCGAGCAGTTCCACAGGAAGCCGGCGGTGATCTCGGACGGGCCGTCGGCGGTCTCGACAGAGACCGTCCACTGCTTGTCCTCGGTGCTCCAGGCGGCACTGGTGACCTTGTGGCCGTAGTGGATCAGCTTGTCGACGCCGTAGTCCTTCGCCGTCCGGCGGAGGTAGTCACGGATCTGATGACCGTCGGCGAGGGCCTGCGCGCTCTGCCACGGCCGCCACTTGAAGGCGAAGGTGAACATGTCGGAGTCGGAGCGGATGCCCGGGTAGCGGAAGAGGTCCCAGGTGCCGCCACTGGCATCGCGCTGCTCGAGGATCGCGAGCGTCTTTCCAGGAAGGCGCTCACGGAGCTGTGCGGCCGCTCCGATGCCGGAGACGCCGGCACCGATGATCAGTACGTCGACATGCATGTGGGCCAGGTTACCCGGGAGTACGTGTTTGCGACACCCTGTACCGCGAACTTTTGCAAGCAATATGGATCTCCACTACTGATCAACGGCACGCAAACAATCGCCACCCGGGCACCACAACCGTGCCGGCAGTCACTACGCTGCGGTCTGCAGCTGTGGGGGCGGCGAGCATCCACGGCGATTTCGGGGTCACTCACCCATCGCTTTCGGTGGCTGAGGCTGCATGCGGACCGCATGGTGCGGTCAGATGGTCTTCGAAAGGTTTTCGAGTGTTGAGTTTCGTACGCGCCGGCGCGATTGTCGCCGGCGTCACCCTCGCCGGGCTCTCCGCAGCCCCGGCCTTCGCGACCGGTGACCCGGCCGGCAACAACGGCACCGTCAAGATCGAGGAGCACATCGCTCCCGACGACGCGCCCGACACCACGCCGGAGAACGATCCCCACCAGGAATGCACGTTCAACATCGAGTGGTACGGCTTCGACGAGGGCAAGGACATCATCTCGAAGGTCTCCTTCGAGCTGCAGGCGCCGACCCTCGACGGTGAGCTCACGGTCGACGGTCCCGCGGAGGTCTTCGTCGGCGGGGACTCCGCCACCGGCGCTGGGACCGACGACGGCCTCGACGGCAGCGAGACCTACACCCTCAACTCGACCGGTGTCGCGCACGCCCAGCAGGGCTACCACGTGAAGGTCACCGTCCACACCCCGGGCAGCCAGGGCAACGACACCAAGTCCAAGGTCTTCTGGTTCGAGAACTGCGTCACGGAGACCGAGTCCCCGTCGCCGTCCCCGTCCGAGTCTCCTTCGGAGTCCCCGTCGGAGACCCCGACCGAGGAGCCTTCCGAGACGCCGACGGAGGCCACCCCGGTCTCCGACGAGACCGAGCCCGCTGACGAGGAGTCCTCCGAGGCGCCCGTCACCGACTCCGCGGTCCCGACGAACATCGACGCCGGTCTCGCCGGTGAGAGCGACTCCGCCGTACCCGCGATGTGGCCGCTGCTGGCCATGCTCGCCGGCGCTGCCGCTGCCGGCACCGCGCTCGTCGTGGTCCTGCGTCGCCGCGCTGCCGCTCTGGTCCACAAGGACTGAGCAAGCCCGCGTCACATAGAACGGCGCGGCGTACGACCTTCGGGTCGTACGC
>JALZDD010000755.1 GCA_030862715.1 Actinomycetota bacterium
ACGACCTTCTTGACGCCGGCGTCGATGGAGGCCTCGACGACGTTCTGCGAACCCAGGACGTTGGTCTTGATGAACTCGAAGGGGTTGTACTCCCCGGTGTCGACCTGCTTGAGCGCAGCGGCGTGGATGACGTAGTCGACGCCGTGGAGCGCCCGGTGAAGCCGGTCGCGGTCGCGTACGTCGCCGATGAACCAGCGCAGCCTCGGGTCGTTGCCGAACAGCTGGCGGCACTCGTACTGCTTCAGCTCGTCGCGCGAGAAGATGATCACGCGCCTCGGGTTGAGGTTGTCCAGGAGGTGGCGGATGAACGCCTTCCCGAACGAGCCTGTCCCGCCGGTGACCAAGATGCTGGCGCCATCGAGAGGATGGCCGTTCGGGGTGGACTCTCGGACTTCCGAATTGGGCACGGTCACAGGGATGCTCTCTACTCTGGGCCTCATCTGTTGCGCCAACGATGCGGCGCTCAAAAGGTGACACGTGCGGTCCGTCACGAACGGGCGAAATTCGAGAGGTTGAGGCAGGCATGTCCGTGGGGTTGCTCGAGGCCGTATGTCTTCGCGTGGCCATGGTGTGTGACGCCGGTCCCGATGTCGGAATCGGGCACGTCATGCGCTGCCTCGCCCTCGGGGAGGAGCTCGTCGCCCGTGGCGTACGCGTCGTGATGGTCGCGGACCTGGACCGGGTGCCGTGGGCAGCGGAGCAGGTGCGGCGCCGGGGGATCGAGATCGCGTCGCCGGGACCGGACGACGTCCGCGACGTTCTCACCTGCCTCGAGCCGTCGTCGGTGGTCGTGGACTCCTACCTCCTCCCGGCCGCGACCTACGCGGACCTGAGGGAACGCTGGCCGCTGCTGGCGCTCACCGACGGCGACCCGCGCGGACGGGACGCCGACCTCTACCTGAACCAGAACCTCGGCGCGGAGGCCTCCGCGTGGACCATCCCCGAGGGGTCCAGGCATCTCGGTGGGCTCGACTACGCCCAGCAGCGACGTGAGATCGTCCGGCAGCGGCCGAGCGCGCCCAAGGCCGCGGCCGACGAGCACACACCGCTTCGGGTGCTGGCGTTCTTCGGTGGAACGGACGCCTTCGGGGTCTGCCCACGAGTCGTGCGCCTGGTCGCTCGAGCAGGGATCGCCGTGGAGCTGACCGCCATCGCCGCCACCCCCGAGTTGGCCGAGGAGATCGCCGGCATCGTGCCGGCGCCGGGACAGGCCATCCACGTGATCGGGCCGACCGACACCCTGGCCGAGCTCGTCGCCGACTCGGACGTCGTGCTCAGCGCCGCCGGGACGTCGGCCTGGGAGCTATTCTGCCTCGGCGCCGCGGTCGGGTTCGTCTGCGTCGCCGACAACCAGCAGGACGCGTACGTCCGGATGGACCAGGACCAGCTGGCCGTCGGGATCGCCACCCTGGCCGAGCTCGACGGCGACTCCGCGGCTGCCGTGGCCCGGATGCGTGAGCTCCTGGGCGACGTACGTCTGCGGGAGCGGCTGCGCGCCGCCTGCTGGGCCATGGTCGACGGCCAGGGGCCGGCGCGCGTCGCCGACGCGCTCCTCGCCCTCGACCGCGACCAGGTCTAGACCAGGTCCCAGCTGAGCGGAGTGCCGGCTGGAGCGTCCTTGGTGAAGGTGCGGCCGAAGACGATGTCGACATCGCCCGGCGGCAGCCCGTCGGCGGGGCGGACGGAGCGTACGTTGTCCGGCCCGACCTTCTCCCCAGCACGTACGTCGCGGGTGACGAAGAGCGAACGACGGAACCGCAGGCCCTCGCGCTCGGCCGACTTCGGGCCGATCCGGGCCTCGCCGAGCGCCTGCCAGGCGATCCGCGTCTCGCTGACCAGCGAGGCGAACTCGTGCGGCTCCAGGGAGAAGTCGGAGTCGACGGCACCGTCCGCGCGCGAGAGCGTGATGTGCTTCTCGATCACGCAGGCGCCGAGGGCGACGGCCGCGACCGAGGCGCCGATGCCGAGCGTGTGGTCGGAGAGGCCGACGGCGACGTCGAGCCCGTCGCGCAGCACCGGGATCCCGCGGAGGTTGGAGGCCTCCGGGGGAGCCGGGTAGGACGCCGTGCAGGCCAGCACGACGAGATCGTCGTTGCCGGTCGCCCGTGCCGTACGTACCGCCGCGTCGATCTCGGCGAGCGTCGCGGTGCCGGTGGAGATGATCGTCGGCAGCCCGGCCTCGGCGATCGCGCGGACCAGCGGCAGGTCGGTGATCTCGGAGGAGGCCGACTTCAGCATCGGGACCCCGAGCTTCACGAGGAAGTCGACGGCTGTCGGGTCGAAGGCGGCGCTGAACGGCACCATCCCGAGCTGGCTGGCCAGGGAGAAGATCGGCTCGTGCCACTCCCACGGCGTGTGCGCCTCCTCGTAGAGCTCGTGGAGGCGGCGGTTGGGCCACAGCGGGTGGTCGGCCGAGAGCCGGAAGGCGGGGGTGTCGACGTCCAGGGTGATGGTGTCGGCGGTGTAGGTCTGGATCTTGAGCGCGTGTGCGCCGGCCTCGCCCGCGGCGCGCACGATGTCGAGCGCCCGCTCCAGGTCGCCACCGTGGTTGCCGGACATCTCCGCGATCACGAACGGCTCGTGGCCGGGACCGATCGTGCGGTCCCCGACGGTGATCTCGTGGTGGGTCATCACTGCTCCTTGGCGGAACGTCGGGTCGGTCGGTCGTCGCGGTGCAGGCTGACCGGGATGGCGGTCACCACGCCGTCGTCGGTGGTCTGCTCGTAGGGCTCGCCCTCGGTGAAACCGAGCCGGCGGTTCATGGCGCGTACGGCTTCGTTGTGGGGGAGCACCTCGCCCTCGAGGAGGTCGATGTCGAGACCGTCGGGCTCGGGCGCGAAGGCGTACGCCACGGCCTCGCGCATCACCTTGGTCCACGCCAGCAGCGCGGTGCCGTCGGCGGTGGTGCCGTCATGGTCGAGGTAGAACCCCCAGGAAGCGGACCTGGCGACGGGATCGTGGTCGAAGAAGGTCACCACGCCGAGCGGGCGGGAGGCGTACTCGAACATGAGCACCCGCCGGGTCGGGTCCTGGCTGGCCCGGGACCACCAGACGGCGTGCTCCTCCGCGGTGATCAGGTGCTGGTTGATGCTCACCGACCGGTTCGCGTCCTGGTTGCGCCACGCCAGCATGCTCGTCAGGTCGGCGTCGGTCGCCGGTCGTAACATCGGTCTCCTCGGACGTCATGGGGATGCGCGCTCACGTTACCCAGAGGTTCGGAGCCGGTGAGGCTGCACCTGTCGGGAGTCACGATATGGTCCGAGGCCATGGAGACTCTTGACCGACCGGCGGTCCGCAAGTTCATGGGCGAGGTGCTGGCCGTGCAGGGAAAGACCCTGCCTGCTGATGACACCGCGAAGCTCGCCGATATCGGCTTCCGCTCCCTCGACTTCTCCGAGCTCGCGCTCCGGGTCGAGGACGAGATCGGTGACGAGCTCAACTTCGAGGCGGCCGGACTTCGCTCGATCGAGACGATCGGAGACGTGCTCGACCTGC
>JALZDD010000775.1 GCA_030862715.1 Actinomycetota bacterium
CCGGAGTAGATCAGGCCCTTCTTCATCAGCGCGTCACGCGCCGGGGAGAGCGACTGCGGCTTCTTGTTGAGGAAGGCGGCGACGTCCGCGGTGGCGACGGTGCCGATGTCGTCGGCGCCGAGCTCGACGGCGGCGTCGGCCATCGCCCGCAGGTAGTCCCGCTCCGCGGGGGTGGCACGCTCGTAGCGTGAGCCGAAGAAGCCGACCGCCAGCTCGCGCTCTGCCTCGGGGGCGGCGACCTTCACGTCCTCCAGGGTGATCGGCGAGCGGGGCGCCTGGTCCCACACGGTCTTGCCGTAGGCCTGGATGAAGTAGGGATAACCGCCGGTGGCGGCGTACATCTCCGCCAGGGCGGCTGCTTCGAACTCGGCCTCCTCCTCGCCGGCGGGAGCTGCGAGGGCGCGGTCGGCGGCGTCGCGCTGCAGACGATCGATGCGCTGGTAGGAGAAGAGTCGCTCGGAGTAGGACTTGCTCGCCGAGAGCACGGCCGGCAGATGTGGCAGGCCTGCGCCGACGACGATCACCGGCAGTCCCGACTGGCTGATCTCGTGGCAGGCCGCGCACATCGCCGAGACGTCGTCGGGGCCGAGATCCTGCATCTCGTCGATGAAGACGCCCACGCCCTTGCCCACGTCGGCGGCGAGCCCACCGACGTCGGTGAGCAGCTCGACCAGGTCGATCTCTATGTCGCCGGAGTCGGCCCGGCCCCGCACGGCCGGAGCCTCGATGCCCGGTGACCACTGCTCACGCAGCTTGGCGTTGGGGCCGGCCTCCCGCTGGGCGAACGAGCGGATCACGCCGAGCACGTGGTCGACGTCGTCAGAGCTCGGATGACCCAGCTCGCGCACCGCCTGGTGAAGGGCACTCGACAACGGCCGGCGCAGCGACTGGTCGGGGCGCGCCTCCATCTTCCCGGTGCCCCAGCCCTTGCGGACCGCCGCCGACCGGAGCGTGTTGAGCAGGACGGTCTTGCCGACGCCACGGAGCCCGGTCAGCACCAGCGACCGCTCCGGGCGACCGCGCGCCACCCGCTCCAGCACGACGTCGAACTGCCCGAGCTGCTCGTTCCGACCTGCGAGCTCCGGGGGCCGCTGACCGGCGCCGGGAGCGTACGGATTGCGGATGGGGTCCATGATCAGACGATATCCACATCTATAGGACGCGTCTTAGATTTCGCTAGCGATCCACATCTTTCACGAGCGTAGGTCTCTATTCGTCTTTCTAGGGTTGATCTTAGAAAGGCGCAGACTCTCACATCGACCGCTAATCTCGAACGTGTGTTCGATGATAGCCAGATTCTGCTCCCCTGCGCAAGCCTGACGATCTAGACTCGCGGACATGCCGGAACTCCCCGAGGTGGAAGCGCTCGCCGAGGACCTGCGCGGGCGCCTCGACGGCCGTGCGATCACGAAGGTGCACGTCGCGCAGTTCAGCGCCCTGAAGACGTACGATCCGCCGCTGAGCGCGGTCGAGGGAACGCTCGTCGACAACGTGACCCGCCACGGCAAGTTCATCGACATCGAGGCGAGCGGCGTCCATCTCGTGCTGCACCTGGCCCGTGGTGGCTGGATCAGGTGGCGTGACGAGATCCCGGCGGCACCGCCTCGCCCGGGATCGAAGTCGGGGCTGGCGATCCGGGTCGTGCTCGACGACGACACTGGGCTGGACATCACCGAGGGCGGCACCAAGAAGCGCTTGGCGCTCTACGTCGTCCACGACCCGCAGGACGTCCCGGGCGTCGCCTCGCTGGGTCCCGACCCGCTCGCCGACGACTTCACGCTGGCCCGCTTCCGCGAGATCCTCGCAGGTCAGGGCCGCAAGCAGATCAAGGGCGTGCTGCGGATGCAGTCGATCATCGCAGGCATCGGCAACGCCTACTCCGACGAGATCCTGTGGGCGGCGAGGATGTCGCCGTTCAAGCCGGCCGAGATGTCCGAGGAGGAGTCGGAGAGCCTCTACAACGCGCTGCGGACGACCCTCGAGGAGGCCGTGGAGCGCGACTCCGGCCTGGCGATGAGCGAGCTGAAGGGCGAGAAGAAGTCCAACCTCGCCGTGCACGGCAAGGCCGGCAAGAAGTGCCCGGTCTGCGGAGACACTGTCCTCGAGGTCAGTTTCGCCGACTCGAGCCTGCAGTACTGCCCCACCTGTCAGACCGGCGGGAAGCCGCTTGCCGATCGCCGGATGTCTCGGCTCCTCAAGTAGGCTTGACGGGTGACCATCCCCACCGTCGAGATCGCCGGAGTGCCCGATCCCCTGCCCGTGGCAGTCCTGGATGTCCGCGAGGCCGACGAGTGGGCCGCGGGCCACATCGAGGGCGCGACCCACATCCCGCTCCAGGAGCTCCCGGCGCGCCTCGGTGACCTTCCCGAGGGTCAGACCCTGGTGGTCTGCAAGGTCGGCGGACGCAGCGCCCAGGCGGTCAACTACCTCGCCCAGCAGGGCTTCGAGGTCGTCAACCTCGCCGGCGGCATGCTCGACTGGGCCGCCGCCGGGCGGCCGATGGTCAGCGAGACCGGCGCCGAGGCGTACGTCCTCTAGGCAGCTGGCGGAGGACCGCCGAAGACCTCCGGGAGCGGCAGCCTGAGCGCCTTTTCCAGGCGGTCGAGGTAGTCGTTGCGACCCATCTCGACGACGCCGAGCGAGGCCAGATGGTCGGTGCGCCACTGCACGTCCAGGATCCGCTGGTCGATCGACCCCGCGTCGCGCAGCGCCGAGATGAGCCCGACCAGAGCGACCTTGGACGCGTCGCGGACCCGGTGGAACATCGACTCGCCCGCGAAGAGACCGCCGATGGCGACCCCGTAGAGCCCGCCGACCAAGCGGTCGTCCTGCCAGGCCTCGACCGAGTGCGCCCAGCCCAGCTCGTGGAGGTTGCCGTAGGCCCGGCGGATCCGCTTGTCGATCCAGCCGTGGGGCCGGCGGGGGTCGGCACACGAGGCCACCACCTCGTCGAAGCTGGTGTCGATCCTGATCTCGAAGTCCCGAACCGACCGGCGCAAGGACCGCGAGACGACGAGCCCGTCCAGCGGAAGTACGCCGCGCCTGACCGGCGAGAACCACATCATCGGATCGCGCGGGGATTCCCCGGGCATCGGGAAGATCCCGTGCCGGTACGCAGCCAGGAGTGTCCCGGGCGCGACGTCCGCACCCATGCCCACCAGGTCGTCCAGCTCAGCCCCGCCATGGCCCGCGCCTGGGTCCCGGAGGTCGGCAAAGGCCCACGGCGAGGGCTCGGGTTCGATCGGTCCCCCAAGATTCGCCACGACGAAACGTTATCGCCCCGCGCGGCCCCAACCACCACACACTTAAGATTTGCCTCATGATCGGTCCCAAGGCAGTGCTCACCAGTGCGGCTGGCCGGCTCGCACCCAAGGTCATCCAGTCCGCTCCCGGCGTGACCACCA
>JALZDD010000891.1 GCA_030862715.1 Actinomycetota bacterium
CGACCTTCGCGACATACAGGCTGACCTTGGCATCGTCGTCCTCCACTACGTCTCTCACAGATAGCAACCTAACTTGGCGTTTGACCCTTGGTCATTTTCACCGTGGGAGTGTCAATCAGCGAAGCGCCGTGGCCCGCGAAGAGGCTGGCGATCTCTACTCAAGTGGCACGAGTCGGGCCAGGCCTGTCGAACTTGCAGTCCCGCGCGGAGCAGCGGAAACTTCCGGCGCGGACGTTCAGCAGACTGGTGTGCTGCTCTCTCGCTTCTTAGCAGCGCAGCGTCGTCAGGTTTGGACTCGTGGCTTCCCGGAAGGATGCAACGGAGCTGCCGCAGCCGAGGGGCGTGCGCGGTACTCGCTGCGGATTGCGGCAATCTCCTTCCGGATAGCGATCAGCGCATCAATCTCGGCTCTGCTCAAGTCCGGATGCCACAGATCGACTAGAAGGATGTCTCGTGGCTGGGCACTATGATTCCACGCTTCGTGTAGGTACGAAGCAGAGAAGATGAGCATTTGCCCGTCGTGCCAGGTTCGCGCTTCGCCTCCCACGCGGATGCCCGCCTCGGCCGGTATCGACAGTCCAAGATGTAGGGTCAACTGGTAGTCGTTCTCGTCGTAATGCGGTTGCAGTGTCACCCCTGGACCTAGGCGCAGGATAACCGCCTCTCCGGAGATTCGGTGTCCGAGGGAGGCGAGCATGGCCCGAGTAGACAGACACGTGAGTGGAAGCTCGCTAGTGACTACCTCGTTGTCGTATATCTGGATGGCGGTCCATGACTCAGGGTCGTTCAACTGAACCTTGCCTACCATGTAATCGTGCTGCAAGTATGTCCTCGGCGTCTGTGTCATGACCAGCCCGGCCAACTCCTTGCGGACACTGTCAGCGTGTGGGCGGCAGATGTCCAGGACTTCGGTCAACGCAGGAAGAGACTCGACGTCCGGCCAGGCGGTGTTGCCTAGGCCAGGCGTGATGAACCCGGAAGGCCGCGATGCGCGCGTAGTGCGTGGCGCCGCCGTGTCACCGACAAGTATTTCG
Source organism: Actinomycetota bacterium (assembly GCA_030862715.1). The sequence continues at coordinate 1,035 of JALZDD010000891.1, forward strand.
ACGCCTTGCACTACACGAGTTATGGCATCTCCATGAGCCATTCGAAGTTGGTCCGCCAGGAGCAACAAGCGCTCACGACCACGGCGTCGAATCAATCGGCGTCGGCCCCGGTCAATGCGGTTCTGCGGCACAAAGACGCACGCTGGCCCGGGCGGCACTACCAGTCGACCATTGAGCAAGGTGCCGAACTCGTCCGGGTGGAGGCCCTGCGCCGCGACGACGTGCCGCCTTCCGGTGGCGCTGGAATCGAGAACCGCAGCCCACTCCAATCCGGCTGCAATTGCCTGGCGGGCAGTCATCTCTGCGGCGTCGGACGCCACATCGGCGACGAGGATGCCGTCGCGGGTTAGGCGGTCGGCGACGGCGGCCAGGTGTTGCAATGGTGTCGTGTCCTTCTCCATGATTACCAACTCACACGCGGACGTTCCTGCGCTATTCGCACCCACGATCACGATCTCGGCTGCCCGGATCGGTGACCGTCTGGGCGCCAGGACACCCACCCGGCTGGAGGTCAACTCCTCCTCTGTCATGAGATCGGCGATCAGGTTGTCCAATGTCACGGTAGGCCTCCGTCCATCTGTGTTGGCATTGCTAGATGCGGCCGGATACCACACCATCGTGCTCGTCGGGCGCTACTAGGGGAGCTGAGTCGACCACCTGTTCCCCGACAAGGTCGGCCAGGCCCGTCACGGTGCGATTGGCCATCACATCACGCAAGGTGACCCGAACGCTCAGGTCTCGTTCAATTCGGCTGCGGATCCTCATGGCGGTGAGTGAGTCGCCGCCCTCCTTGTAGAGGTCAGCATCGTCGTTCATTGGTGCTTGGCCGACGACCTCTGCCCAAATCTTCCGTATCGATGATGCGACATCTCCGGTACCGAAACGATCAGGTACGGCCCCGGAAGCATCACGCCCACTGTCGTCAGGCAGAACCGGGGACGTTGCGAACCCCGGACCAAGCTCGTCGACCCAGGTGCGATGACGATGCAAGAGGTCGCCCTTAGCGACGACGAGGTGATAGCTGGTGGATCCGAGCACCGCTTGTAGGGCCGCCCATGGTTCCCCGTCACGGAGCGCGTATTGTTCCAGCGCGTCCTTGTCACGGTTGGGTGGATCCTCTGGGAGCCGCCACCCGTCCCAGCCCACGGAGGTCCAGCGAAGCTTGTGGAGGTCGCGCGCGTGGCGTGCCAGGGCGTCGAGGCCAGCGTTGGCAGCCGCATAGGCGGCGAGGCTCGGGCCACCCAACAGCGCCGCGTTCGAGGAGAACGTGACGCAGCGAGTCTGGGGATGACTCTGCACCCACTCGAGCAAATTCTGAGCGCCGCATACCTTCGCATCCCACTGTTCGACGCACGCATCTCGGATACCAGCGTCTGCGAGGTCACCGAGCGGGGCATTTGCCGAGTCGGCGTGGGGCTCTCCTGCGAGGTGCAGGATCGTCATAGCATCTGCGCTTGCCCGTTGGGCCGCATCGAGCGCGTTGAAGGTCGCAGCACGATTCCGGAGGTCGGCCTGCAGCACCGTCACGCGGGCGCCGGCTGACCGCATCGCGGCTAGCGCTGCTGCGGCTGGCGTCGTCGTCCCATCAGGCGGACTGGTACGGCAGACGATGTACAAGTCGCGGCAGCCGTGCTCGGCCAGCCACCGGCCGACCCATCGGCCGAACCTGCCCAGACCGCCGGTGATGACATAACTGCCGACCGGCGCCGGGTGCGGTCCGCCACGCACGACCGCAACCTCCTCGACAACGGGCTTCCAAATGCTTCGCCGACGTGCACCCAACAGCGTCCCTGGTTGTTCTGCGATAAGGACACGGTTGATGACCTCAATGTCTGCTGGCCACTCATCGAGGTCGAGACACGTGATCCTTAGGTCCGGCTGCTCCTGCGCCACGACCAGCGCCGCGGTCGCTACGGCGGCGGCGGCTGGCCTGGCGGGCTCGTCGCCGACGATATCGAATGCGCCGCGGGTGAGTGCGACGAGCCGCGGGGGCGCTTCACTCTCCTGCGTGGTGGCCGCTGCCAGTGCCAAGAAACTTGCCGCTGCGGATGGTCCGTCTGGCTCATCTATGCGCCGTGCGTCGATCATGACGTCGCAGCGACCCGGTGCGGCTTCAGGCCCGGTCACGGTGACCGTGTGTCCGAGCTGCCGGAGGTCACTCGCCATGCCTTGGCCGAGCTCGTCGCCGGCTGTGATAAGGATGATGCTGCGGGCGGGGCCTTCTCCGTCGAGGCGGATGCGCTGCCAACTGCGGCTCCATAACGCCACCTTGGACGGTTGGACCGCGGACTCCGACGCTTGGACCGCGGGAGTCGACGGACTTTCGGGTGTGTGAACGGTGCGGGCAAGCGGAGGCACGGGTAAGGGCACTTGACGGGAAGCCCTTCGCGGGAAGACAGTCCAATCGACCGGCACCCCGTGCTGCCAGAGCTGTCCCAAGGCTTCAACGAAGGCATCAGTGTGGGAGACGTCATTGCTCTGGCGTGCCGCAGTGACGACAGCCTGCGCTTGCTCACCGACGGTCTCCCGGATCGCACCCGCCAGGCCAGTTGACGGCCCGACCTCGAGCACCACAGTGCCCGGCTGCTCGGCAACCGCCGTCCGCAAGCATTCGTCAAAGCGCACTGGCTCGCGGAAGTGCCGCACCCAGTGATGCGGATCAGCGGCGACAAGCTCATCCATTCGGGTCGGGCCGACCGTGCTGAGCAGTTCACGGACGGGTCGCTGCAGGACGAGATGTGACGCTGCATCAGCGATGCCATCCAGTACGGGATCGAGCAACGAGCAGTGCACCGCACTGATGAGATCCAGCTTGTGGACTGGGATGTCATCCCTTGTTAGCTCGTCAACGAATCGTTGCAGGGACTCTGTTCTCCCGGACACCACACAGCGGTAGGGCGAGTTGACTAGCGCAATCTCGACATCTGACGGAAGTCGGTGTGCAAGGTCCTCGATGCCGAGGCCGACGACCGCAGCGCCACTCGGGACGACAGCTCGCACAGCCTGCTCGCGGGCCATCGCAAGATCCAGTGCGTCTGTCAAGCTAATGAGCCCGGCGGCCGCGCTTGCGGTGATCTCGCCGAGGCTCTGGCCGAGTACCGTGTCACCGCCTGCGCCGAACGCGTCAAGCGCGGCATGAATGGCGAGCCCTTGCGCCACAATCGCGGCGAGCACGCCTGGCGGGTTGCGCCGACCTCCAGCCATGACCGCCGACAAGTCCACCTGCCAGCGGGACAACAGGTGCTGGGAAGCTGCGCGGAGGGTGCTGTCCACGATCGGTAGGTGTCTGCCGAGTTCACCCAGCGTACTTGAAACAGGTTTGCCATACCCAGGGAAGACTACGACGAGCCGCGGGGTGCCAGTGACCGGTGGCGGCGTCGGGGAAGCCAATCGCAGGGATCGGACGAGTTCGTCGCGACGGGTGCCGAGCACCACGCGTCGGTACGGCTCCTCGCTGCGTGCCGACTGCAGGGTGTACGCCACAGCAGTCGGGCTGGCGCCAGAGGACTCGATCTCGTTCGCGATTGCGACCGCGTACGGCGCGAGAGCGTCCGGACGTCGCGCTGACAACGTCAGAGCTACCGGCATGCCGTCCGGCTCCGGGGCTGTGACTGCGACCGGAGGGGCCTGTTCCAAGACAACATGGGCGTTGGTGCCGCCAAGGCCTAGCGAGTGGACACTCGCCCGCCGAGGGGCGTCGACCTCCGTCCAGTCGAGAGTCTCGGCGGAGACGACGAATGCAGAGTCGGCGAGCCCGGAGTGTGGGTTCGGCGCGGCGTAATTCAAAGTGGCCGGGATACGTCCGTGCTCGACCGCCAGGCAAGCTTTGATGAAGCCGGCGACGCCAGCGGCAGCGTCCAGATGACCAATGCCAGATTTCACCGAGCCCAGCAGGATCGGCCGGTCCTCGGCCCGACGGGCCGTCCACACCCTGGACAGCGCCTCGATCTCCAGCGGGTCCCCCAGGGGCGTCGCCGTGCCGTGGCCTTCGATGTAGCCGATGTCACTCGGGTCGAGACCCGCCACATCGAGTGCTATGCGGGCCACCTCAGACTGCCCGGGGACACCCGGTGCTGTGAAGCTCGACTTGCGTGCCCCATCGTTGTTTATCGCCGATCCGCGAACGACGGCGTGGATGTGATCGCCATCCTGGATGGCGTCTGCCAGTCGGCGCAGCACGACCACACCGGCTCCGTCGCCGCTGACGATGCCGGTGCCAGCTTCGTCGTACGGCCGGCAACGCCCGTCGACGCTGTAGACGCCCTCTGGTTCGTAGAGATGCCCGCGGTGCAGCGGATGACGGACCGCAACGCCGCCAGCGACCGCAGTGTCGCACTCATTGGTGAGCAGGCTCTGCACGGCGAGATGAATGGCGACCAGCGACGTCGAGCAGGCCGTACGGACGGTGAAAGCAGGTCCTTGTAGATCGAGGAGGAAGGCGACGCGGGTGGCGAAATAGTCTGAACTGCTGGTGAGGTCCGCGGCCAGCGAGTTGCCTTGACCCCGCCACGAGTCCCGAGCCGTGCGGTAGGTGGTGTCGCTACATCCAGCGAACACGCCGACGGAGGCGTTGCCACGTGCGCATGCTCCGGACGACTCGAGCGCGGTCCAAGCACACTCAATGAAAACGCGATGCTGCGGGTCTAGTTCACGAGCGGTTCCTGACGTGATACCGAAATGCCGTTCGTCAAATGCATACGGATCAGGAATCGGCGCGCAAGCTGGAACGAAACTCGGGTGTTGGAGAAGACTTTCGTCGATCCCAGCTTGTCGCAATTCGCTTATATCGAAGCGCTGAACACCATCGATGCCTGCGCAGAGATTACTCCAGTAGGTTGCCAGATCCGGAGCGCCGGGGAGACGGCACGCCATCCCTGTGACGGCTATCGCAGTGTCGTCATCGACATTCGTCATCGACTGCCCTTCCCGCGCTTGCATTCGCAAGATTTCGACTTCTAGACCTACAGGGGTTTCCACAGACGGCTTCAGCCCCGAAACGCCAAATATGGAGCCCGGCCCGGTCCTCGGCCCGAGTGGCTAAATCGAGAACACCGCCTAGAAGGAACAGCACTTCGCCCACCCATGCGGCGCACTAGGTTCTGACGGGAACCGAATGCCGAAGAAGCCGACCGGCGTACGGCTGGCCCGGCATGAAGGTTCCACCGGGCCAGCCGACTTATCTAATCCTTCTCAGCGGCCTTGGCGGGACTCGCTCGAGAACGGCCATGCTGGCCAGTAGTTCGACAGCTTGCTCATGTCTGTCCTCCATGGTCAGGCGCTGCCCGATGCAACGCTGCTTCGACGATAGTGGAAGCGCGCCAGATCCGAAAGGGGGTACCGGCTATTCTCAGGTGCGATGGACGCACCCTCCGCCTGAGGAACGGAACTGCCGACTCGGGCCAAGGCCGGCGAGGCGCCATTCAACAGGAGTTTTTCGATTCGGCAGACACGACACGTATGCGGTTGCTATCATGCCGCTTGTGACTAAGCAGCTCGAGCTGACCAAGGAAGAAGTTTTCCAGTTCAGAAGTGACGGGTACACGACTGTTCGCGGCCTTGTCGGACGCGCCGAACTTGCTGCGATCCGGACTAAGCTTAACGAACTTCAGGATAACAACAATCTTGCAGTTGATAACTTCAGTGATTCTCTGATCGTATTTCGCAATCTGTGGCGCCAGAGTGATGAACTGAAGGAAATCGCGTGGAATCTCGCGCCGCTGGCCGGACACCTGATGATGGAGGAGCACGTGCGCCTCTTCGCCGACTTGGCATTGATCAAGCCGCCCGCGACCAACGGAGGTCGCCCTACGGAATGGCATCAGGACTCGCCAAATTTCCCCTTTGATCGCCGGGGTTTCCTTACGATTTGGATCGCCGTCGAGGACGTCCCCCGGGAACGTGGTGCTTTAACGTTCCTGCCCAGGTCGCACAGGCTCGGCTCACTAGGGGCGTTGGATGGACATTCCGCGACCGAGAAGCCGGTTAGCGCACTCCTGAAGGAGGACGACCTCGCAATCGTCGGTGACGCAGTGACCGTGCCGCTGCAGGCAGGGGATGCAACAGTGCACGATGGCCACCTATTGCATTATGCTGGCGCTAATACCGGCGAAAGATCACGTCGAGCCTGGGCGGTTCGCTTTATTCCTGGGGACACTCTATACACGGGAGCCGCTCACAATTCAACCGATAACATTGGCATGCGACCATTTGAGCCGTTCGATCACGAGCATTTCCCGTCCATTTCGACTCCACGGTTCTCTTCATGATTTAATTCATCAGTCAAGGGATCCTCTTCCGAGTCTGACAAAGGACAGCAGGGTGAGGTTTGTTCGTAGGCGAACTCACTTGATTTAAGTCGCAACCACTCGGGGAAGATTTATATGACCGTTCATATCGACAAGTTCATCTGGGACCTAACTTATGCATGCCCTTTGCGCTGCATACATTGCTATTCTGAGTCCGGCCGACGGGCTGCGCGAATGCTGACCAGAGACGACGCAATGCGGGTTGTCGACGCTGTCATCGGTGCTCGGCCAACGCAGATTTCCTTGAGCGGTGGAGAGCCACTACTCGTTCCTTGGCTTTTTGATGTCGCGCATAGACTGGAGAACGCTGGAGTTTCTGTGACCGTCTTTACCAGCGGTTGGGTGATGGACGAGAAGGCGGCCGAATCGCTGGCGGGATCGGTGACCAGCGTTGCGGTTAGCGTAGACGGTGCAACTCCACGCATACACGACTTCGTTCGAGGGCGCAACGGGGCATATGCGAAAGTGATGCGTACGCTTGAGTTACTCTCACAAGTTAAGCGTGATCGGGAATCAGCGGACGCCAGATGCTACTCCTTGGGCGTTGACTACACGCTGACCCGTAGCGGTAACCAGGATCTGGCGCAGTTTGTAAGCGGCATTACGTCACACTTCCCGGAAATTGACTTTGTCCGCTTTGGTGCAGTGATACCGGGCGGACTCGCGGCCGAGAAGAGGTTCGAGGAACAAGAGCTCCTTACCTACGAGGAATTGGTGGAAATCGCTGCGGCAGAAGACTATCTGGCGCATCACTCGAAGAGCGACGCGAAGGTCACGGTGACAGACGTGCGCTATTTCCTACCCAAGTCGCCTCTGACTGCTTCAGACGTTGACATCGCTCAACTTGAGGCCGATGGCCAGCTGCGAGCTGTCCCGATTTATGAAGCTAAGGTGGGCAGCGTCCTAAATGAGCCGCTGGATGTTCTTTGGGAAAAGGCCCACGCGTGGCGCGTAGACCCCTTTGTGGTGGATCAGATCCAGTCGATAAAGTCCGTAGCCGATTGGGCTAGGGTTACTCGAACGCTGGACCGGCGTTTCGGTTCGACGCAGGATCAGGAACGAATCGCCCGGCGAAACTGACGTTTAGCGTACAAACACCGGTTGGAGGTTCCCGCGCATGGACGGGTCGTTGTCGGAGCGTATTGAGGCCGGACTGCGGCGCAGAGCCGGACGGACCGCAGTCGTGGCGGACGGCGTGGCTCTCTCCGGGGATGCACTGCTCAGACGGACAGATGAGTTGGCCGGCGCGATCCGGTCGCGCGGCGTGAGACCGGGAGAGATCGTTGCGATATCGGCCGACCGGTCCACCGATACGCTGGCCGCGGTCCTGGCGATCTTTCGCCTGGGTTGCGCTTATTTGCCGCTGGATCCGGATACTCCCGCATCATGGCAGAGCCACCTGGTCGATCTCAGCGGGGCCAGTTGCATCGTAAAGGCTGCTGGCGTTACAGTCGTTGACATCGGTGCCGAAGCCGCCCCTAGTTCCGTGGCAGTAGCGCCTGAGAAGTCATCCGCCGAAGCGCGGCGTCTCGCATACGTGATAGGCACGTCCGGCACCACCGGACCTACGAAGGCGGTGCCAGTCGCCGAGGCGAGCCTCCTGCATTACTGCACTGCGTTCGCGGAGCGTGTCGGCGGTGAGGCCGGGTTCGCTGGGATGCGGATGGCTAGCGTCACGACGCTGGGAGCGGACCTGGGCAATACTATGATCTTCCCGGCGTTGCTGTTCGGCGGTGAATTGCACCTCGTCCCGCTGAGCACTGCACGGGAGCCCTATCGGTTCGCCCAGTACATGCAACAGCACCGCATCGATGCGATGAAGGTCGTGCCAACTCACCTCCGAGCGTTGCTGGAAGCAGGCCCCGCCGTGCTTCCGCGTCGACTACTGGTCGTCGGCGGCGAGCCTTTTGACGTGGACCTGGTCGAGCGCATAGAGGCGGCCTCGCCTTCGTGTGTCGTCTTCAATCACTATGGCCCAACAGAAGCAACGATCGGCGTGGCGATGCATCGGGTGGACACCAGCCAAGGTGCGTCCGCTCGGCTCAAGACAGAGGGGCTGCACAGTGTGCCTGTTGGTACGGCACTTGGTGCGACAACCCTGCACGTCGTCGATCAAGTGCTCAACCCCTGCCTTGGCGGACGGGTAGGCGAGCTACTCATCAGCGGTCCCGGCGTGGCAGACGGCTACCTGGGCGATCAGTCGGAGACGGACCGGCGTTTCGTGGTCACCAGATGGAACCGGGACGACCGCATGTTCCGCTCAGGTGACCTGGCTCGCTGGACAGCCGATGGCGAGATCGAACTGCTGGGTCGCATGGACCGGCAAGTCAAAATCCGCGGCCATCGGGTGGAGCCAGCCGCCGTGGAGTCGGCGCTCCGCGCTCATCCTGCGGTGAACGACGCCTACGTTACGTCACTCGAGTTCGGCGATCTGGGCCCGACGCTCGTCGCTTGGATCAGTCCGGCGAGCCTTTCCAGCGAAACGGTGCTACGGAAATTCTTGCGAGACCGGCTGCCAGATGCGATGGTGCCGTCCAGATTTGTCTGGCTTGAAACCCTGCCGCGTACGGCCAACGGCAAGGTCGATGAGCGAGCACTGCCACACCCGCCCTCTGGACTCAGTTCATCCCTACCGGACAGCGGTGAGGATGCCGTTCGGCGGGTCTTTGCCGAGGTGCTGTCGCTGCCGTACAACGAGACTGACGATGACTTCTTCCGCCTCGGCGGGCACTCGCTAGCGGCGCTCCGCGTCATGGCGCGCCTGCATAACGAGCACGGCCTTGACGTAGCGGCCGAGGCGTTCTTTGCAGATGCGCACCCGACCGCGGTCCTGCGTGCCGCCCGACCAGCGCCGCCACGCGACGCGCTAGCGTCGGCCGAGTCATCCACAGCCGAGTTGTCACCGCAAGTCAAGTCACTCTGGGCGCATCTTCAGCTTCATCCTGCCGACAAATCATATGAAGTCCCACTCCGGTTGCGCATCACCGGCTTGGCATCCGCCGACCAGATTCGTACGGCCCTAACCCGATTCGCGGCTCGGCACGCTGCACTGCGCACCCGCATCGTGGTCGTGGACGGTGAACCGAAGCCCGCGCTCGATCCCACACCGGCCGCGACGCTGAGGTTTGACGACCACACCCCGCTCGACGTAGAGACAGGACCGCTAATGCGGGCCATGGTTACCCGCCTAAGCGATGCCGAGCATCGCATCGACTTGCTCATGCACCACATTGCGTTCGACGGAGTGTCGCAGTCCCTCCTCGTCCGGGAGTTGGCTGCCGAGTTGTCGCACGAGCAACTGCCGGTGCTGACAACTGGGTCCGCACCGGCAGCTGTACGCCCGTCCGGAGAAGTACTGCCGCTGGGGGCTGGCGCCTCAGCCCATTTCGGATTCGAGCCGGCGACACCGACTGGTGACGCCCCCGCCGGTCACCATGCACGGAACCTGGACGCCAACCTGTGGCAGTTGGTCGAGTCCCGGGCGATCGAGTTCGGTACGACGCCGTTTGCGTTACTCGCGACTGCCTGGGCAACCGTGCTTTCCAAGCAGGCCGACGAGTCGGCATTGACAATCGGCACCCCAGCCGACCTGCGTGAGGGACGGTCCGGCGACAGACATTTGGTCGGCTACCTGGTGAACGTCGTGGTGCTGGACCTGCATATCGGAGAACAGGACACCGTACGGGACCTGATCACCGTGGTGCGGCGGGCCATTGGCAGGGCGCTCGCCGATCGGGCCCGGCCCTACGCTGACCTTGTCGCTGACCAGCGGACTGCGACCGGTACGGCACCGACTAGGACGCTGCTGACGGTTGAGCGAGCCGAGCGGGCAACATCAGCCGGGGTCGGCGTCCAGCAAGAATTCGTTCACGCGCCACGGCCGATGCTGGGCGTCGACTGCTGCGTGATGATCGATGACGATCAAGTCACCGTCCAGATCCACTACCGCACCGACGTGTGCCAGCCCTGGCGGGCTGTGGCCCTTGCGGAGCAGTTCGAGCACGTACTTCAACAGGTCGTGGCTGATTCAGGTATGCCGGTCGCCCGGATCGAGCTAATGCCAACCGCGGATGCGGCGCGCATGGAGAGGTGGTCCCGAGGCGATGCGCCACAGCCAATCGAACAGTGGGGAGCGCATGGCTTCCTCGCACGCGCGAAGGAGGATCCGAATGCCACCGCGCTGCTGTGGCCGGGCGGCCGGTGGACGCGACGCCGCGTGGCTGTCGAGGTGGAACGGGCAACAGAGGTGCTAGTCGGCCACGGCGTAGGACCGGGAAATGTAGTGGCTCTCGACGCAGCTCCGTCGCCAGCGGCAGTGGTTACCTGGTTAGCCGCCGACCGGCTCGGTGCGGCGGTGCTGGGATTGGATCCTGGTTGGCCAGCACCGCGCCGCAGGTCCGCGGTCGAACAAGCCCAGCCGACTGTGATGATCAGTTCCCCGGACGGACTGCAGTTGGTGGTCGAGCAGCAGGCCTCCGGGCAGGTGCGCCACCCGGACGAACTGGCGTACCTGGTGCTGACGTCCGGATCCACTGGCAAGCCGAAGATGGCTGCAATCCAGCGAAGTGCACTCGCCAATGAGCTGTCTTGGTTTGCAGCAGAGTTCCCCATCGGTGCGAGAGACTGCGTACTCGCACACACGTCACCCGGGTTCGACGTCGCTGTCTGGGAGATGCTTGGCCCGCTAGCCTGGGGGGCCCGGCTGCTGTTCCCGTCCGTTGGCCGCCGCAACGACATCCCGCATCTCGCTGCGCTGATCCGTGAACACGCCGTTACAGTCATGCAGACCGTGCCGAGTATGTTGGAGGCACTCTTGGACGAGGACGACGTTGACCAGTCGCCTCTACGCCTGATCCTGTGCGGCGGCGAGGAGATGCCGCCACGGCTCGCTTCAGATGTCCTCAGCCGGTTGCCGGAGAGCACGCTCGTCAACATGTACGGGCCGAGCGAAACCGCAATCGACGCCACGTACTGCCGGGTTGACAGGGAAATGGTCGTTCGCCGGCGGATCCCCTTAGGAAGACCAATCGCGGGCGTCCGTACCTACGTCCTCGACGCCCAGCTTCGCCTACAGCCTCCGGGGGTCTTCGGTCAGCTCGCGGTCGCTGGCCGGGCTGTCGGCTTGGGGTACCTAGGCGATCCCGCGACGACGGCCCATCAGTTCGTTCCCGATCCGTTTGCCACCGAGCCAGAGGCGCGCCTCTATCTCACCGGCGACCGGGCCAGGTGGGACGGCACCGGCCAACTGGAGTTCGGGGGGCGCCAGGACCATCAGGTGAAGGTACGGGGTAACCGGGTGGAGCTCGAGGATGTCGAGGCGGTCATCCGCACGCTACCCATGGTCGATGACGCTGCTGTCGTTCTCATCGAGTCAGGCACCCGGCACACGAGATTGGCCGCGCTTGTAGTTCCGCGGGCCAGTGCGCACCTTTCGATCAGTCAGTTGCACGAGTATGTGTCAGGTGTCCTGCCGTCGTACATGGTGCCGAGCTCCTTCGGCATCGTGCAGGCACTGCCGAGGTTGGCCAACGGCAAAGTAGCGCGTCAGGCACTACCCCTCGACGTGCTCCAGGCCCCCGCGAACGGCACGAGGTGGCGCACGCGGATGGAGGGCGTTGTCGCCGGTGTGTGGACGAGGCTGTTGAACCACCCAGTTGCCGCGGCTGACCTGTCATTCTTCGCGGCAGGCGGCACATCGTTGTTGATTCCTAAATTGCGACAAGTGCTTACGCGAGAGGTGGGCGTGACCCTGTCTGTTCCTGAGCTATTCGAGCATCCGACGGTCCATGCCCAGGCGAGGCTGTTGGAGCAGCGCCTGGCGGGCACGGACGCTGAGACGCCGGCTGTGTCGGAGCGTGGTCTGCTGCGCCGGAAGGCCTTAGTTGCTCGACGGCGCCGGGACCGGACATGACTAACGACCGCCAAGGCGTCGCGAGCTTGATCGGCCGGCTCGTGAGCGCTGGGATGAACTTGACGGCCGAGGGTCCAGATCTGGTGTACGACGGGCCTGCCAGTTTGCTGAGCGACGACGTTCTCGACGCGCTGCGCAAGCACAAGCAGGACGTCCTTGCCGTGCTCCACGCCAACCGGTCGTGTGGGGTCCTCGCGCTGTCGTCGACGACCCTCGAACAACAGCGCATGGAGTTGCGAACGCGAATGGACCGCAACCCAGCTACCTACAACACTTGTGTGCGCGTTGATCTACGTGGCCCTGTGTGCCTAGAGCGGCTCGGCGAAGCCATCACCGCTCTCCATGAACGACACGAAGCCTTCCGGACGCGGTTCGTTCAGTACGGCGAGTACCTGCTTCAGGAGGTACATGCGCCGTCCCGATCGGTGCTGCAGGTGATGACCCCCGACGTATTAGCGGGCGCAACTGACGACGAGATCCAACAGTGGTGTGAACAGCGTGGCAGCGCCGGGTTCGACCTCGCGACGCAGCCGCCGACACGTTGGTGTTACGCCCCTGCTGGGCCCGAACATGCTGTGCTAGTCGTTGGACTGCATCACATCGTCTGCGATGGATGGAGCATCGACATCATGATCAAAGAACTTATCGAGCTCTATAGGCAGACTGCGGGCGATGGCCATGTTGGTAGGACCGCGCCGTTGACAGCGACTCCCCGAGACTTCGCCGCCTGGGAGCGCGGTTGGCTGGTGCGTGAGCGTGTCGAAGAGGCCCAGTCGTTCTGGTCTGCGGAACTCAGCGGAACCGCTCTATCCCCAGCGCTTTCTCGGTCCACTGCCGGATCTAGCGTGGGCGGCGATGCTGACTGTCTTATCCGCGTCATTCCGCCTGCTGTTGCAGCTGGGATCGAGGCACTGGCCCAGAGCCGCGAGGTGACCGAATTCTCGCTGTACCTCGCGGCCTTTGCCATGCTGCTGAGTGAGGAGACTGCACGAACCGACCTGGCCGTGGTGATAGCCGTCGCGAACCGTACCCAGCCCACCCATGAGACCGTCGTTGGTTTGTGCCGCAATGCGGTGCCGATTCGCTGTGTGATGCGGGAGGGCGACGCGATCGGCAAGGTTGCTGACCGTATCAGCGAACGGGTGGCGCGAGCGCTCGAACATCAGACATTCCCGATCGGCATCATCGCCGAGGACGGCTCCGAGCTGTCGCGCGATGCGGATCTGCGAAGACTTCCGTACACCTTCGGCTTTGAGCCACGGGACTACCCGCCGCTCGGGTGCGGACCTCTGCGCGCCGAGATGCGTGATGTTTTCCTCGGTGCGGCCCGAGGCAACTTCTCTCTGCTCGTACGACGTAGAGGAGAGCATCTAGAGACGTTTCTTGAGTATGCGACCCCGGCCTTGTCGCGTGACGACGCGGCTGCTATGGCCGACCGGTACGTCGCCATACTCAATGATGCGGGAGACCCGAATGACAATTCGAGATGAACTGTCGTGGCACCAGGCCCGACGATTCCGCCGCACAGCCCCAGCGCCGTCGCGACGGCCACACTAACGTCCGCATTCTCATGAAACGTAGGTATGTCCTACCAAGAGGCGGGGCGCGACGACACCGCAGCTGAGGGCTGCGG
>JALZDD010000904.1 GCA_030862715.1 Actinomycetota bacterium
GGTGGCGAGCTGAGCGACTCCCAGATCGACTGGATGATTGCGGCCTACACGGCCGGGGTCGTGGCAGAGGAGCAGATGTCGGCGCTCAACATGGCGATCCTGCTCAACGGGATGTCCCGGCGCGAGATCGCGCGGTGGACGGCGGCGATGATCGCCTCGGGGGAGCGGATGTCGTTCTCCTCCCTGGACAGGCCGACCGCTGACAAGCATTCCACCGGGGGTGTGGGCGACAAGATCACGCTGCCGCTGGCGCCGCTGGTCGCCGCGTGCGGGGTGGCGGTGCCGCAGCTGTCCGGGCGCGGGCTCGGCCACACCGGCGGCACGCTCGACAAGCTCGAGTCGATCCCCGGGTGGCGGGCGTCGCTGACCAACGAGGAGATGCTGGCCCAGCTCGGGTCGGTCGGCGCGGTGATCTGCGCGGCCGGTGAGGGGCTGGCCCCGGCCGACCGCAAGCTCTACGCGCTGCGCGACGTCACCGGCACCGTCGAGTCGATCCCGCTGATCGCCTCCTCGATCATGTCCAAGAAGATCGCCGAGGGCACCGGGGCGCTGGTGCTCGACGTCAAGGTCGGCGCCGGGGCGTTCATGAAGACGCTCGCCTCCGCGCAGGAGTTGGCGCGCACCATGGTCGACCTCGGCACCGACGCGGGCGTCAACACCGTCGCGCTGGTGACCGACATGGCCACCCCGCTCGGCCTGACCGCCGGCAACGCCATCGAGGTCACCGAGTCCGTCGAGGTCCTCGCCGGCGGCGGACCCGCCGACGTGGTCGAGCTCACCGTCGCGCTGGCCCGGGAGATGCTGGCCGCTGCCGGTGTGTCCGGCCTGGACCCCGCCGACGTACTCGCCTCCGGCAAGGCCATGGACGCCTGGCGGGCGATGATCTCGGCCCAGGGTGGCGACCCGTCGGCGCCGCTGCCGGTCGCCCGTGAAACCCACGTGGTCACCGCGCCGACGTCCGGTGTCCTCACTCGGCTCGACGCGATGGCGGTCGGGCTCGCCGCCTGGCGCCTCGGCGCCGGGCGGGAGCGGAAGGAGGACGCCGTCCAGGCCGGCGCCGGGGTCACCTGGCACGCGCGCCCGGGCGACTCGGTCGCTGCCGGCGCGCCGCTCTTCACGCTCCACACCGACACGCCTGAGCGCTTCGACCGTGCGCTGGCCGCGCTGGAGGGTGGCTACGAGATCGAGGACGGGGCTGCGTACGAGGCGACGCCGCTGATCCTCGACCGCATCGGCTGAGGACGCGGGAGCGCGGATAACCATTCGCGCCCCACGGTTGCTGGGAACCAGACTTCACCCATGGAGATCGTCAAGCCACCCAAGGCCGTCGCGGGCGACAAGGTCGCCGTGCTGTCCCCCTCGTTCGCCGCGCCCGGGGTGGCTCCGGCGATCCACGAGCAGGCGCTGGCGCGGTTGACCGAGGTGACCGGGCTGGTGCCGGTGGAGTATCCGACGACGCGGAAGGTCGGTGCGACGCCGCAGGAGCGGGCGGCCGACCTGAACGCCGCGTTCGGCGATCCGGAGATCCGGGCGGTGCTGGCGACCATCGGCGGCGAGGATCAGATCACCGTGATCTCGCACCTCGACGCCGATCTGGTGCGGGCCGACCCGAAGCCGTTCCTCGGCTACAGCGACAACACCAACCTGCTCAACTGGTTGTGGACCAACGGCGTCGCCTCGTTCCACGGGGGTTCGACGCAGGTCCACCTGGGGCCGGGACCGGGGCTCGACCCCGTACACGAGGCCTCGCTCAAGGCCGCGCTCCTCACCGGCGAGACCCTCGAGATCACCGAGCCAGGCGAGTCGGAGGACATCGGTCACGACTGGCAGGACCCGCGCGCGCTGACCGAATACGGTGAGCGTGAGGCGACTGAGCCCTGGACCTGGACGGGTCCCGAACGGAAGATCACCGGCCGCACCTGGGGCGGCTGCATCGAGATCCTCCAGTGGGCGCTGACCGCCGGACGCTTCCCGGCCGACCCAGGGGTACTGGAGGGCGGCGTACTCCTCCTGGAGACCTCCGAGGAGCTCATCCCCGCGCGGGAGTTCGGCTGGATCACGCGGTCGCTGGGCGAGCGTGGGCTGCTCGACGCGATCGACGCGGTCGTCGTCGCGCGCCCGCCGACCTCCGCCATAACTGGAACGACCAGCGAGCGTCAGCCCAGCGCCGAGGAGCGTGCCGCCAAGCGCGCCGAGCAGCGCGACGTGGCGATCGAGACCGTCGCCCGCTACAACCCCGACGCGGTGGTCGTCGTCGGCCCGCCGTTCGGGCACACCCGACCGCAGTGGATCGTGCCGTACGGCGGCGAGATGACCGTCGACGGCACGGCCCAGCGGCTGTGGGCCGACTACTCCTGAGCCGGGCTCAGTCCTCCAGGAGCAGGACGACCGACTCCGCGACGCATGCCGGCTTGGCGGAGCCCTCGATCTCGATCGTCGTCTTCACGACGAGCTGGAGGCCGGTGGGGAGCTTGGTGACCTCGCCGAAGGTGATGATCGGACGGATGCGGGAGCCGACCAGGACCGGCATGGGGAAGCGGACCTTGTTGAGGCCGTAGTTGAGCTTCGCGCCGGGGGTCTCCAGCGAGTAGACGCTCACGCCGAGGTAGGGGATCAGCGACAGCGTCAGGTAGCCGTGGGCGATGGTGCCGCCGAAGGGACCCTCCTTGGCCCGCTCCTCGTCGATGTGGATCCACTGGTGGTCGCCGGTGGCGTCAGCGAAGGCGTTGACCCGGTCCTGGTCGACCTGGAGCCATTCGCCGGTGCCGATCTCGGTGCCTGCGGCGTCGGAGACTTCTTCGAGAGTGGTGAATGTGCGCACACCCGGAATCTAGCGGCATACGGAATGATGGGCCCATGGAACCGTCCGACATGCAGATCAAGGCCGCCCCGAAGGTGCTGCTCCACGACCACCTCGACGGTGGCGTACGTCCCTCGACCCTCATCGAGCTCGCCGCTGAGGTGGGTCACCAGCTGCCGGAGGGGACCCAGGACGATCCGGTCGCGCTGGAGGAGTGGTTCGTGACCAGCGCGGACTCGGGGTCGCTGGAGCGCTACCTCGACACGTTCGCGCACACGCTGGCGGTCATGCAGACGCTGCCGGCCCTCACCCGGGTGGCTCGGGAGTGTGTCGAGGACCTGGCCGAGGACGGTGTCGTCTACGCCGAGGTCCGTTGGGCGCCGGAGCTGCATCTGGCCAACGGTCACGAGCTCGACGAGGTCGTCGCCGCCGTCCAGACCGGGTTCGACGAGGGCACCGAGGCGGTCGCGGCGACCGGTCGGAAGATCGTCGTACGCCAACTGCTCACCGCCATGCGGCAGGCTGCTCGCGCCGCCGAGATCGCCGAGCTCGCGGTGACCTGGCGCGACCGCGGGGTCGCCGGGTTCGACATCGCCGGGCCGGAGAAGGGCTTCCCGCCGAGCCGGTTCCTGGCGGCGTTCGAGCAGTTGGCCGCCGACAACATGCGGTTCACCATCCACGCCGGCGAAGGCTTCGGGCTGCCCTCGATCTGGGAGGCGGTGCACCCCTGCGGCTGCGACCGGCTCGGCCACGGCGTACGCATCGTCGACGACATCACCCGCGAGGAGGGCGAGGCGCCGCGGCTCGGCCGGCTCGCTGCGTACGTCCGGGACCGGCGGATCCCGCTCGAGCTCTGCCCGCGCTCCAACGTGCAGACCGGAGCGGCGAAGTCGATCGCCGAGCACCCGATCGGGTTGCTCTACGACCTCGGGTTCCGGGTCACGATCAACACCGACAACCGGCTGATGTCACGCACCTCGATGTCGGCGGAGATGGCCGGCATCGTGGAGGCCTTCGGCTGGGGGCTGCCCGAGCTGCAGCGGCTGACGACCAACGCGATGAAGTCCGCGTTCCTGCCCTACGACGAGCGGGTCGATCTGATCCACGAGATCAAGGACGCGTACGCGGCGCTATGAGTCGCTGGATGGCGATGAAGCCGTGCTTCGGGTAGACCGCGATGCAGCCCTTCGCGACCGCGTCCGCGACGACCTGCGGCTGCGCGCGCCTCAGTGCCAGGCCCCGCTTGACCAGCACGAACGGCGGTTTGCGGTGCTCGCGCAGATCGCGGGTGAGCCGGCGCCAGAAGGTCACCGTCGGTGACTGGGTGACGCAGTAGGCGGCGGCCAGCAGCCCGGCGTCGCGGCACGCGGCCACGATGTCCTGGGCGAAGATCCCCTCGGCGACGAAGTACGGCTCGTCCCCGAGGGACAGCGACTGCCAGCCGGTGCGGCCGTCGTGGGCGATGTCGTAGACGGGTACGTCGGCGGTGCCCGTCTCGCACAGCTCCACGATCGTCTTCACCGCGTCGTCGGGAAGCCAGGAGTCGGGGTGGTCCCAGTCGACCAGGCCCGCGTTGGGGCCCTCGGTGATCCGGGGGAGCGAGGGGTCGGAGCCGTCCTTGTAGAAGTCGTCAAGCCTCAGAACCGGCAGCCCGAGCCGCTCGGCCAGACGGGACTTCCCGGCGCCCGAGGGGCCGGCGAGGACGATGACCTGAGCATGCACCGGAGCATTCTCGCCTGTGCCGGGCCGAAGTCAGTAGCCGGCGCCGGGGGCCGACCCCGTCGCACCGGCCAGCAGAGCGCGCGAGCCCGAGACGCCGAGCCTGGTCGCCCCGGCGGCGATCATCTGCTCGGCCTGCTCCATGGTCCGTACGCCGCCCGAGGCCTTGACCCCGACATCGAGGCCGACGGTCTGGCGCATCAGCTCCACCGCGTGGACGGTGGCGCCACCGGCAGGGTGGAAGCCGGTGGAGGTCTTCACGAAGTTTGCGCCGGCGCGGACGGCCGCCTGGCACACACCGACGATCTCGTCGTCGTCGAGCGCCGCGGACTCGATGATCACCTTCAGCACGGTGGGGGCGGGAACGGCCGCACGGACGGCGGCGACGTCGGCCTCCACGTCGGTGAACCGCTTCTCCTTCGCGGCCCCGACGTCGATGACCATGTCGACCTCGTCCGCACCGGCCGCGACCGCGGCGTCGGCCTCGGCGGCCTTGATCGAGGAGAGGTGCTTGCCGCTCGGGAAACCGCACACGACCGCGATCTTCAGCTCAGCCGGCGCGTTGACCGGGAGCATCGAGGGAGAGACGCACACCGAGTAGGTGCCGAGCTCGGCGGCCTCGAGGATCAGCGCCTCGACGTCGGCATGGGTCGCCTCGGGCTTGAGGAGGGTGTGGTCGATCAGCTTCGCGATGTCAGCGGGGGTAGGCACGGGCTCAGCATATGCATCTACCCCCGGAGGGCTAAGGTTTGCGCCGTGAATGACGATCAGCCCGAGGAGTGGTTCCGCAACTCCAGCAGCACCGTGTGGGGATTCCTCTCGGCAGGGGCCGCGATCGCGGTCGTCGTGATCGACGCGGTCACCGGCTGGCACCCCGAGACGACGGCAGGTGGGGTGCTCTTCGCGCTGGTGGCGTACGCCGCGTTCATCCGCACCAAGGTCGGGGTCAGCGAGGGCGACTTCGTGCTCCACCACCTCTACTCGACGGTGCGCTTCCCGATGGCCGCGCTGGAGAGCGTCTCGGTCGGCCGCACCCTCGGCGCCTACGCCGGCGGGCGCACCTACGTCAGCGGCGCGGTCGGGCGCCCGATGCGGGAGGCGATCAAGGGCGACAAGCGCGACCACAAGCCGCTGAGCAACCACGCCGACTTCATCGAGGACCGGCTCAACTCGCTGGCCCAGGACGCACGAGACCGGCGCCGGATCAAGCGGGACTCCGACGAGCAGTTCGCCCTCGCCGAGGACGTACGCCGCAGCTGGGACTGGCCGCTGATCGCCGTCACGGGCGTCGTGGCCGTCGTCTTCGTAGTCCTGCTCGTGATCTAGCCATCCAGACTCGGCGGGGCTAGACGCCGAGGGCGGCGCGGATGTCGACCTTGAGTGCGCCGAGGGCGATCTCGGCGTCCGTCCGGGCCTGTGCCAGGGCCTCCGGTGAGTCGACCGGCTCGACGACCTCGAGGTAGCACTTGATCTTGGGCTCGGTGCCGCTCGGCCGCACGATCACCCGTGACCCGCCGGCCAGCTGGTAGCGGATCCCGTCGGTCGGCGGCAGCCCGCCGATCCCGGTGGTGAGGTCATCGAGCTGCTGCACGGTGGCGCCGGCCAGAGCGGTCACCGGCCGGTCGCGGAGGCGCTGCATCGCGCCCGCGATCTGCGCTGGGTCCTCGAGCCGGATCGAGAGCTGGGTGGTGGCGTGCAGGCCGTGCTCGACAGAGAGCTCGTCGAGCAGGTCGGCCAGGTCACGACCCTCCGCCTTCAGCGACGCGGCCAGCTCGCACAGGAGCAGCAGCGCCGAGATGCCGTCCTTGTCGCGTACGTGCTCGGGGTCGACGCAGTAGCCCAGCGCCTCCTCGTAGCCGAAGGCGAGCCCCGGCGCGCGTGAGATCCACTT
This sequence comes from Actinomycetota bacterium, assembly GCA_030862715.1. The sequence goes on from JALZDD010000904.1 coordinate 6,411, forward strand.
GAAGCCGGTGAGCGTCTCGGCGTAGGCCTGGCCGGCGGCCGCGGCGATCTTGCCGAGCAGCGAGGAGGAGACGATCGAGGCGGCGTACGTCCCGGTCACGCCCTTGCGGATCAGGTGGGTCGCCAGCAGCGCGCCGACCTCGTCACCGGTCAGCATCCGCCACTTCTTGCCGACGGGGATGGCGGCGGCGCAGCGGTCGGCGTCGGGGTCGTTGGCGATGACCAGGTCGGCGCCCTTCTTGCTCGCCAGCGCCATCGCCCGGTCCATCGCCCCGGGCTCCTCGGGGTTGGGGAAGGTGACGGTCGGGAAGTCGGGGTCGGGCCGCTCCTGCTCCTTGACCACGAACGGCTCGGTGAACCCGGCGAACTTCATCGCCAGGTTCACCAGGTCGCCGCCGACACCGTGCAGCGGCGTGTAGACCGTGCTGAGGTCGCGCGGACCGCCTTCGGCGAGGAGGCCGACGACCGTGTCGAGGTAGCTGTCGACCAGGTCCTCGCTGATCGTGTGGCCGGCCGGGCCATGCGGGACCGAACTCACCTTGTCGACCGCCGCGATCCTCTTCGCGATGTCGACGTCGGCCGGCGGCACGATCTGCGACCCGTCACCGAGGTAGACCTTGTAGCCATTGTCCTGCGGCGGGTTGTGACTGGCAGTCACCATCACCCCGGCGCTCGCGCCGAGGGCCTTGACGGCGTACGCCAGCACCGGCGTCGGCAGCGAGCGCGGCATCACCAGCGCGTGGAGGCCCGCTCCGGTCATCACCTGGGCCGTGTCCTGGGCGAAGACGTCGGAGTTGTGCCGGGCGTCGTAGCCGATCAC
>JALZDD010000748.1 GCA_030862715.1 Actinomycetota bacterium
GGAACACTGGAGAGGGACACAACTTCACATGATGGGCGGGCATCACGCGGCCTCTGGGGCTGCCGCGTGGATCGCAGTGACATCGTCGGCACCGATCGCGTTCGGGTGGTATCCGGGCGTCTCGGACATAGGCGTGATGACCGGCACCCTGGTGTGCGCCGGCGCCGCGCTGCTTCCGGACGCGGACCACCACAACGGCACGATCGCCCACTCGCTGCCACCGGTCTCCGAAGGCTTGACCAAGATCGTCGGGCAGGTCTCCGGCGGCCACCGCAACGGGACCCACTCGATCCTCGGCGTACTCGCCTTCACCGGACTCGCCTGGGGCGCGGGGAAGCTCTCGCTCGAGACCGAACGTTTCGGCAGCGTCCTGATCGGCCCGGGCATCATGTGCGTCCTGCTGGTCGCCTTCGCCATGGACGCGCTCAAGCTCACCCGCAAGGGCGTCCACTGGCCATGGATCCCGGCGGTGGCTCTGGCGGCGGTGATCGCCATCTTCGCGCCGGAAGAATGGTGGTGGATGCCGTTCTCCGTTGCCCTCGGCTGTGTCGTGCACCTGATCGGCGACTTCGTCACCACGATGGGGATCCCGCTGTTCTGGCCGATCGCGCCGAAGCCGCCGAGGTGGGTCCGGCGCAACAAGTGGCTGCCGTTCGACAACATGTGGACCCGGGGCGGCCACTTCGCCCTCCCGATCCTCGGCGACGCCGGCTCCATCCGGGAGTGGGTCGTGATGACCCCGATCAGCCTGTACGCGATCGTCGGCTTCGGCTGGGCGCTGCTGAGCCAGATGGGCTTCGACGTCGACAGCCGCTGGGAAGTCCTGGTCTCGAACCTCAGCACCCTCGTCTGACCGAGACTCGCCCGCCTCAGCTCTCGGTGGACCGTCGGCGCCCGCGGAGCGGGCGTACGAGGAAGATCCCGGCCAGCAGCGCGAGTGCGGCGAGGAAGGCGGCTACGGCGAGGACCCCGCTCAGGACGACCTTGGTCTGGATGCCGCGGTGCTCCTCGCCGACGTCGTCGGAGACGATCAGCGTCATCGCCACGATGGTGTCCTTGAGGAGCTGGATGAAGCGGGTCATGTCCTCGGCCCAGACCTGTGCGGCCGGCCGGCCCGGGGCCTGGGACTCCAGGTTCCGGACCGCGCTTGTGAGGGAGCCGTCGTTGATGACCTGGACGACGGCGTTCTGCGACACCAGGCCACGGGACCCGTCGGCGAAGGTGCCGTCCGAGATCTTGTCCAGCGCCTTCTGGGTTGCCTTCGGGGCGTCACCGTAGAACGAGCGCGAGGTGAGCTGCCAGGACGTACGCGCCTCGCTCATCGCCTCAAGCGCCTCCTCGTCGATCTTCCCGGTCATGAGCGCGGGCACCATCACCGTGCGCTCGATGCCCAGCGACTCGGACGCCGACCTGACGTACTTGAGGTTGGTGACCTGCTTGTAGATCTTCTCGTTGCGGATGTTGGGCATCTCGGTCGCGAAGTCGAGCAGCTCGTAGGCGGTGTCGGTGTAGGCGGCGACCGCCGCCTCCGTGCTCGCCTTGTCGCCGTCCTCGAGGTCCTTGCGGTAGGCGTCGATGCCCTTGAGGACCGTGTAGGTGCGCTCGACCCGTTCCCGCAGGCTCGGGTTGTCGGCGAGGTCGACCTTGGTGATGTCGTCGTGCCAGGCCTCGATCGAGTCGTCGGTCACCTGGCGATAGGCCTGCCGGACCGCGTCCGGGACCTGGTCAGAGCCCAGCGCGTCCCGCTCGAAGATGAGGTCCATCCCGAGCTCGTAGCTCTCCGGGAGCGCTCCGGCGATCGTCACCGCGCGGCTGGAGACGGCGCGCTCCTCGAGCGCGTCGGCGAAGGTCAGCCCGCCCAGCACCAGGGCGATCATCACCGGGACCAGCAGCACGGCGAGCACCCGGGGGCGGAGGAACCGAGGCTTCGGGGCCGCATGGGACCGAGGCGTACGCTGCGCCGACTCGACCACGCCGGCGACCGCCGTCACCGACGAGACCGATCCTGCGGAGGGAGCCGAGGGGGACGAGAGCGCCAGCGGCTTGGCCCCGATGGACAGCTCTCGGCTCCCTGCCGGGATCGGGGGCACGACCTCGGGCCGGCGCGCGAAGGCGACGACCTCGCCCGCCGTGGGTCGCCGGGAGGGATCCTTGTCCATCATCGACGCCACGAACTCGTCGACGTGGGACGGCACGGTGACCACGTCGTTGACGTGCGGGACCGGCGCGGTCACGTGCTGGTAGATCATCGAGACCGGCTCGGAGCCGGCGTACGGTGCGCGCCCGGTGAGCAGCTCGAAATACACGCAGCCGAGCGCGTAGATGTCGCTCGGCGGCCCGACCACGTTGTCGGCGGCCTGCTCGGGCGAGATGTAGGGCAGGCTCCCCATCACATGGCGGGTCGAGGTGAGCCGCTCGGCCTGATGGTTGGCCAGCTGGGCGATGCCGAAGTCGAGCACCCGGATCCGGCCGTCGCCGTCGTAGACGAGGTTGGACGGCTTGATGTCGCGATGGATGATCCCGGAGGAGTGGACCGCGGTGAGCGTACGCGCCACCTGGACCATCGCCTCGCTCGCCTCCTCGACGGTGAACCGCCCCTGCTTCTCGAGCCGGTCGGCCAGCGTCGGGCCGGGAAGCAGCTCCATGACGAGGTAGACGATGCTGCCGTATTCGGTCTGCTCGACCCCGACGTCGTGCACCTGCACCGTGCCCGGATGGCTCGCCGCCGTCGTCGAGAGCGCCTCACGCCGGAAGCGCTCGGTCACCTTGGGGTCGGCAGAGGTCTCCACGACCTTCACGGCGACCCAGCGTTCGAGCCTGATGTCGGCCGCCTGCCAGACCTCGCCCATCCCGCCGCGGCCAAGCAGTCGGTGCAGGCGGTAGCGGCCTGCGATCGGGGGGCGCGTTCGCATGCGCATATGTTGTCGGACTCACACCCTGTGCGTCTCGTGTACGCACCGATGAAGTCCGCCGATCTTTGCTATTGTCACCGGTTTACGCATCAACTGATCGCCCTCGCGCGCGGAGCAGCGCGACCCCGAGACCGCCGAGCAACGCCAGCGCGATGCCGGTGAAGACGCCCCAGCCGATCGTCTGGTTCTGGGCGTCCCTGTGCTCGCGCTGGATGTCGTCTGCGAGCCTGCTGGCGGCGTCGACGACGACCTCCTTGAGGTCCTGGACGTAGCTGGCCGCATCGGCCAGCCAGAGCTGGTCCACGGGCCTGCCGTCGGCGCTGTCCTCCAGCTGCCTGACGACGTCCTCGACGTCACGGGCGTTGAGCACCCGGATGACGGCACGCTGGGACGTGACCGCGTAGGACCCGAACTCGAACGACCGGCCCGAGATCCTGTCGAGCCGCTGCCGTGTCGCCGGATCGGCACGCGTATAGATCGACTCCGAGTGGGTCGCCCAGGAGTCCTGGGCCGCGCTGAGATCGGCGATGCCCTGGTCGCTGATCCGCTCGTTGCGCAAGGCGTTCGCCATGATCCGCCGCTCGAACCCGAGCACCTCGGAGACGGATCCGATCAGCTCCAGGTTCCGCGCCTGCTTGGCCAGTTCGTCGTCCCGGAACGGGGGCAGCTCAGCGGCGAGGTCGAAGAGCCCGTTGACCGCGTTCGTGTACAGCTCGACGGCCACCAGCTTGCCGGCCCTGTTGCCCGCCCGGGCGGCCGCGCGGATGTCCGAGAGCCGCTCGAGGGCGGCCGCCGACCTCTCCGTACGCCGCCGCAGACCCGGATCGCCGGCGGTGTCCAGCTTCTCGACCTCGGCGGTCCAGGCGTCGATGGACCTGTCGGTGATCTGGAGGAAGTCCTCGGTCAGTGCAGCATCGGTCCGGAGCGCGTCGCGCTCGATCGAGAGGTCGAAGGCGAGCTGGAAGCTGGTCGGCAGGATGTTGGCCAGCGGCTGGGCGCTGCCGACGTTCGACATCGTGTCGCCGGCCCGGAGCGTGCCCCAGCCACCGAAGACCAGCCCCGGCAGGACCAGGACCATCAGCACACCCAGCAGCGTGGGCGAGAGGCGCGGCCCTCTGATGCTGGGCGGACGTACGATCCGCTTCGGCGGCGCGGCGACGCCGCTCTCGAGCACCGTCGCCACCTCCTCGGCCCGGGGCCGCTTGGCCGGGTCCTGGCCGAGCATGGCGGTCGTGATGCCATCGAGATGGCCGGGCACGGTCACCAGCGTGCCGACCCGTTCGGGCTCGAGCCCAGCGTACGGCGGGCGCCCGGCGAGCAGCTCGAAGAAGACGGCGCCGAGCGAGTAGATGTCGCTGGCCGGTCCGATCCGCTGGCGGTCGATCTGCTCGGGGGACATGTAGGGCAAGCCCTCCCCGCCGCGGGGCGCGGGCGCACCGATCAGAGCGATCCGGCCGTCTGAGGCGTACCCGATGGTGGCCGGTCTGATGTCTCCGTGCACCTGCCCGACGGCATGGCCAGAGGCGAGGATGCGCGCGACCTGCGCGACGATGCTCGAGGCCTCTTCAGGGGAGAACGGGTTCTGCTGGACAAGCCGGTCGGCAAGATTCTGACCGCTCAGAGCGGGTCCGCCCTGTCCGGTCAGATGGTTCAAATGCTGGCGACCGGCGCGTGGGGGACGGATACGCATGGGTCCATAGTCCCTGGTGAGCACCCGTGACGCCCCGGGCTCAGCCGAAAGTTTTCCTGGACTTGGCCAAGAGTTCGACTCCCCCGCGGGCTATCCCGGCCGGAGCCGGATCCCGTACTGCTGCACTTTTCGGTAGACCGTGGCGCGCGACATCCCGAGCTCCGCGGCCGCATCCTGCATGGTGATCCCCGGACGGGTCAGGACGCGGACGATCTCACCACGTTCGAATGCGTCGATGCGGGACAACGGCCGCCTGGTGTCGGAGAGTACGTCGGCGGGAAGGTGGCGCAGGTCGATCTGGTCACCGGCGCTCACGGCCCGCTGGACGACATGGACGAGCTCGGCGACGTTGCCCGGCCAGCCGTGGTCGTGCAGCGCCCGCTCCGCGGCCGGGGTCAGCGCGATCTCGCGGCCCCGCACCCGCAGCCCCACCTGATGCGTCAGCGGAAGTACGTCCTCGGGCCGCTCCCGCAGCGGCGGCACCTCGACCACGGTGTCGACGAGATCGGCCAGAGCCGCCGGGATGCCGTCGAAGGTCTCGGCGGTCATCGCGAAGGGCACTCCGGCGACCGCCCCGGGCGCCGCCTCGACGAGGAGGGCGTGCAGCCGCTCGGCCACCCAGGCGGGAAGCATGTTCACGTCGCGTACGACCACCGCGGTGTCCTGCTTGGCGAGCTCCGGAGTCCATAGCGACAGCCAGGCCTCGGCATCCGCCGGCTCCGGGGCTGAGGCCGCCAGGATCCGGTCGCGAGGCCGCAGGTCGCGGAACGCCTGGGCGACCAGGGTCGTACGCCCCACCCCCGGCTCCCCGACCACGGCGACCCGCCGGCCAACCCGGAGTGCGTCACGCACGCTGCCCAGCGCCTCGCACCAGGCGGAGGAGAGATCGCGGAGGCTGCCGGCGCCCGGCTCCAGCCGGGGCGCCTCGACCCGGAACACCTCGCCGCGCGGAGCCGGTCGTGGCGAGCGGCCGTGGGCGCGGGCGAGCATGAGCGACGCGGTGTTGCTGGCCGCCGACTGGGCCAGGGCGAGCAGCAGATCGTGGGACGACTCCGACCAGGTGGTCAGGTTGACGCTGCCCTCCAGGCGCCCGCTGATCGGGTCGATCACCGGCGCGGCGGCACAGGTGTAGCTGCACAGCGAGAGCGAGTAGTGCTCCTCGGCCCGGACCACGGTCGGTGTCCGGTCGGCCAGCGCGAGGCCGAGCCCGTTGGTGCCCGCGGCGCGCTCGGCGTAGCTGAACCCGGGAGCCAGGTGGACGGCGTCGAGGTCTCGGAGCAGCTGCTGGTCGCCGCTGAGCCGGTTGAGCACCAGACCGACGGGATCGGTGAGCATCAGGCTGACCGGCTCGCCGACGAGCGTTCGGTGGAGGTCGTCAAGGACCTCCTGGCCGCACTGGAAGAAGAGCGACTCCTGGTCGTAGGCGCCGGTGAAGACCGGGTCGACCTCCTCGACAGAGACCCCGTACTCCTGGCTGCGCTGCCAGGACGCGCGTACGCGGGGCGCCAGCGCCGAGGCGTCGACGGCCGCGGTGCGCTGCGCGATCGGATGGCGCCCTGTCATGTGATCGACGTTACATCCGCCAGCCGACGGAGACAGCCGGGCAGCGTCTCAGATTGAGACGTTCGAGGTCTCACATTGAGACGCCGCACCCCTGATCTGCGGGTCGCAGCCGCCCTAGCGTCCTGTGACGGAAGCCACAGACCGGAGGAACCCGATGTACACCAAGAACAACGAGTCCTACTTCATCGTCGACGCCCACGTTGCGCTCTGGGACGCCCGTCCGGAGAACCAGCGCAACATCCACGGCAAGCAGTTCATCGACTGCTTCTACGACTACCACCGCAACCTGTCCCCCGAGTCGGAGCACTGGTCCTACGAGGACTACCTCTACCAGGGCGGCGAGCGGCTGATGCACGACCTGTTCGAGGTCGGCTACGTCGACCACGCGATCTTCCAGCCGGCCCACCTGGGCGAGTTCTACACGAACGGGTTCGGGCAGACCGAGGAAGCCTCACAGCTGGCGGCGAAGCACCCCGACAAGCTGACGTACAACCACCACTTCGACCCACGCAACGGCGAGGCCGGACTCGAGCAGCTCCGCGCCGACGCCGAGCGACTCGGGCTCAAAGGCGTGAAGCTCTACACCGCCGAGTGGCACGGGGAGTCGCGCGGCTGGAAGCTGACCGACCCCTGGGCGTACCGCTACTTCGAGGCCTGCCGCGAGCTCGGGATCACCAACATCCACATCCACAAGGGCCCGACGATCCGGCCGCTGGACCGCGACGCGTTCGACGTCGCCGACATCGACCACGTCGCCAGCGACTTCACCGACCTCAACTTCATCGTCGAGCACGTCGGCCTGCCGCGGCTCGAGGACTTCTGCTGGATCGCCACCCAGGAGCCCAACGTGCACGGCGGGCTGGCGGTGGCGATGCCGTTCATCCACACCCGGCCGCGCTACTTCGCGCAGATCCTCGGCGAGCTCATCTACTGGATCGGCGAGGACCGGATCCAGTTCTCCTCCGACTACGCGATCTGGACACCGAAGTGGCTGATCGAGCGGTTCGTCGACTTCCAGATCCCCGAGGACATGACCGAGTACGCCCCGCTCACCGTCGCGCAGAAGAAGAAGATCCTGGGTCTCAACGCCGCGAAGATGTACGACCTCGAGGTGCCCGCCGAGCTGCGACTGCCGGATGCGGACGAGACCGCGACGGGTCCCCGTGAGCCCGAGCGGGCCGACCTCGCGGCGGTGTGACATGTCGCTGCTGACCCACGAGAGCACCCGTGCCGCCGAGGCGTACGCCGCGCTCCACGCCGTCGTCGACCCCGAGCTCGACGAGCCCATCACCGACCTCGGCTTCGTCCGGTCGCTGACCGTCTCCCCGACCGCATCGGTCAGGGTCGAGGTCCACCTGCGATTGCCGACGTCGTTCTGCTCGCCCAACTTCGCCTACCTGATGGCGAGCGACACCAAGGACGCGCTGACCGCGCTGTCGTGGACCGACCAGGTGGTCGTCGAGCTCGACGACCACCACGACTCCGACCTGATCAACGCCGGACTGGCGGCCGATGCCGGCTATCTCGGCACGTTCCGCCACGAGGCCGAGTCGTCCCTGGACGAGCTGCGGACCACGTTCCACCGCAAGGCCCACACGGCGGCGCTCGAGCGTTGCCTGACCCGGCTGTTGAGGGGGCAGCCGGAGCTGGCCGAGGACGCCGTGGGCGAGGTCCGTCTCGGGGACCTTCACGACGACGACTTCACCGCCTCGCTCCGGCGCCGCCGGGCGGTCCTCGGGCTGCCCGACCTGCCTGAGGCGTACGTCCTGGTCGACCACGCCGGCGAGCGACCCGGCGACGTCCCGCTGGCCTTGCGGAGGGCGCGTTCGACCCGGATCTCGATCGACGGAAACGCCCACTTCTGCCGCGGCCTGCTGGCGACGCGCTACGGCGACGAGGTCACCTCGCCCGCCTTCGTACCTCTGACCGATCTGCACCGAGAAGGAGCATCATCATGAGCACCATGCGAGCCGTCCAGGTGGTCGGCTACCACCAGCCGCTGGCGATGGCCGAGGTCTCGGCCCCCGAGCCGACCGGCCCGTTCGACGTCGTCGTCAGGATCGGCGGCGCCGGGGTGTGCCGCACCGACCTGCACATCTTGGAGGGGCAGTGGGAGGAGAAGTCCGGGGTCACGCTGCCCTACACGATCGGTCACGAGAACGCCGGTTGGGTGCACGCGGTGGGTGACGCCGTCACCAACGTCGCCGAGGGCGACAAGGTGATCCTGCACCCGCTGATCACCTGCGGGCTGTGCCGCGCCTGCCGCTCGGGCGACGACGTGCACTGCGAGCTCAACCAGTTCCCCGGCATCGACACCAACGGCGGCTACGCGGAGTACCTGAAGACCTCCGCACGCTCGGTGGTGAAGATCGACGACTCCTTGGAGCCGGCCGACGTGGCGGCCCTTGCCGACGCCGGCCTGACCGCCTATCACGCGGCCGCGAAGGCCGCCCGGCGGCTGACCCCGCGCGACAAGTGCGTGGTCATCGGCGCCGGCGGGCTCGGGCACATCGGCATCCAGGTCCTCAAGGCACTCAGCCCGGCCGAGCTGATCGTCGTCGACCGCAACCCGGACGCGGTGAAGCTCGCCCTCGACATCGGGGCCGATCACGGCGTCGTCGCCGAGGGGACCCAGGTCGAGCAGGTGCTGGAGCTGACCTCCGGGGCCGGCGCCGAAGTCCTCGTCGACTTCGTTGGCGAGGGCGGTGCGACAGCCGAAGGGGTCCGGATGCTCCGCCAGGCCGGTGATTACCACGTCGTCGGCTACGGCGAGAACATCGATGTGCCGACCATCGACATCATCTCGGCCGAGATCAACTTCATCGGCAACCTGGTCGGGTCCTACAACGACCTGTGCGACCTGATGGCGCTCGCCGCCCGCGGGGCCGTGACGCTGCACACCCAGAAGTACGCCCTCGACGACTTCCAGACCGCCATCTCCGACCTCGACGCCGGCCGGGTCCGCGGCCGCGCGATCCTGGTTCCCTGAGGAGGCGACGACATGAAGAAGCTCCTCGGAATCGGCATCTCGGTCGGAGTGCTCGCGGGCATCTGGACCCAGGTGAGCATCGAGCTCACGCTCATCACCTGGGTCGGGTTCATCGCCTGGGCCTGCTACTTCGCCGCCGGAGGCGGCCGCGAAGGCTTCCAGAAAGGTCTCGCGGCGAACCTCGCCGGCGCGCTGTGGGGATTCGGCGCGAGCCTGGTCCTGACGTACGCCACCTTCACCGGCGCGGTGGCCCTGGTGGTCACGGTCGTCGCGCTCATCCTGTGCCTGCAGGCAGCTGTGGACCTGCTGTCCTTCATTCCCGGTGCCTTCGCGGGGACCGCGGTCATCTTCGGCACCTCGTTCGACCTCGGCGGCACGCTCATCGCGCTGGTCGTCGGCGCGTGCCTCGGGTGGCTCTCCGACATCGTCAGCCGGCGGATCCAGGCCGCGGTCGACCGATCCGGACAACCGCTCTCGTCGGCGGCCAGATCGTCCTCAGCCTGACCACGAGACCCAGCCATACGAAATCCGTACCGAATATCTGGAGGCAGTTATGTCCACAACCGAAGAATCGCCGCGTGTTGCCCTCGTAACCGGGGCAGCCCAGGGCATCGGCAAAGGCATTGCCCTACGTCTCGCCGCTGACGGGCTCGACGTCGCAGTCAACGACATCGACGCCAACGGTCACCGGCTCAAGGCCCTTGCAGAAGAGATCGAGTCGATGGGTAGGCGTTCGACCGCGATCGAGGCTGACGTCGCCGATCCGGAGGCGGTGCAGGCCATGGTGGACCGGGTGGCCGCCGACCTCGGACGACTCGATGTCGCAGTGGCCAACGCCGGGATCGCCGACGTGAAGCCGTTGCTGGAGACGACACCCGAAGAGTTCGATCACCTGATGTCGATCAACCTCCGCGGTGTGTACCTCTGCTACACGGCCGCAGCGAAGCAGATGATCAAGCAGGGCGGTGGCGGCAAGATCATCGGAGCGGCATCGATCGTGGCGTACAGGCCCTTCGCGCTGCTCGGCCCTTACTCGGCCTCCAAGTGGGCCGTCCGCGGGCTCACCCAGGCCGCAGCGATGGAGTGGGCTCAGCACAACGTCACCGTCAACGCGTACTGTCCGGGCATTGTCGGCACCGCGATGTGGGACCACATCGACGAGGAACTGGCCAAGCACGAAGGCCTGCGCAAGGGCGCGGCCATCGAGAAGCACTCGGAGCTGATTCACCTCGGCAGGGTGTCGGTTCCGGAGGACGTGGCCGCGTTCGTGTCCTACCTCGCCTCCGGGGACTCGGACTACATGACAGGCCAATCCGTGATGATCGACGGGGGCATCCAGTTCTCGTGACTCGCACCCGATCCAGGAAAGAGAGCCCATGATCTTCATCGCCGCCCGATTCCACATCAAGCCGGAGTACGCCGAGGACTGGCCGACCATCTCCGGCCCGTTCACCGAGGCCACCCAGGCCGAGCCCGGCAACCTCTGGTTCGACTGGGCCCGCAGCCTCGACGACCCGAACGAGTACTTCCTGCTCGAGGCCTTCGCCGACGACGACGCCGGCGCGGCCCACGTCACCTCGGCCCACTTCAAGCAGGCCCAGGCCGACCTCCCGCGCCATCTCGCCAAGACACCGCGGATCGTCAACACCAATGTCCCGGGACAGGAATGGTCCGAGCTCGGCGAGCTCGCGGTCACCGGCTGAACCACCGATCCCGCTTGACCTGGGTGTTTCCAGGTCAAGCGGGATCCGTACGTCATCCGCGTGCCGCGGTGCGTCGCCCCAGGTAGGCGAGGCAGGCGACGGCGAGCGCGACGCCCCAGATCGGCCAGAGCATCTCCGGCGCCCATGCGCCCCAGTCCGAGGTGGCTCCGGGGACCGTCCAGAGGTCGTCCGCGATCGCCATCCGCCAGAAGGAGATCCCGGCGGACGTCACCGTGCCGGCGACCAGGATCCCCGGCACGAGGGCCATCGCGACCGGGACCGGACGCCCGCCGATGCGGGGCACCCAGGGCCAGAACACCTCGCCCCAGCGCGCCACCAACCCCCAGGTCAGGACCGCCCCGACGACGGCGAAGGCCGCGAGCCCGAAGCCGGCCCACTTCCCCGCGCCGAGGTCGTCCAGCATCTCGCGGCTGATCCCGAGCGGGATGTTCAGCGTCCAGGCGATCCGGGTGACGGCGTAGAGAAGAGGTACGACGACAGCGACCGCCACCGCAGGACGCCCCCAGCGTGCCCAGCGGCCCCAGTCCAGACGCCTGCCAGGCTCGGCCTTCCCGAGCAGGGTGACACCGGCGACGACCATGGCCAGCCCGCCGGCAGCATGAGCCAGAGCGACACCCGAGTCGACGAAAAGACGCCACTCGAGCTGTCCGGCGCCCGGCCCGAGCCCGGCCATCGCAAGCAGGACCTGAGGCAGATAGCCGAGGAACATCAGCGCGCGGACGTCGGAGACGACCACGGCGACGACGAGCCCGAGGACGATCAGGAGCCACCCTGTCGCTCTCGTCGTACGCGGCGTCCGCACGTTCGCGACCGCGCCCCCGGCAACCAGGGCGAGGAGCGCGAGCACCGCGATCGCCCAGGACATCTGGGTGCCGCTCAGAGCGCCGAGCGGCGAGGCGGCATCGGGGACCCACGGGTCCGGTGCCCTGCCCAGCAGGGCGAGCCCGACCAGGGCGCCGAAGACGAGGGCCCAGGCGCCGGCCACCCAGGGCGCCGCGCGCAGCACGACGGAGCGGTGCTGCGTACGTTCCATCAGGGCGGTCATCTCGCCACGCTCCTGGCCGTGTCCCAGCGTCGGCCGACCGTGCGCAGCAGCGCCGGGTAGACGATGAGGTAGCGGAACGGCTTGATGAGCATCATGTACGCGTCCCCGAGCAGCCCATTTGGCCGCACCAGCACGCTCATCTGCGCGCTGTAGCCTTCGGGTGCGCTCTCGTCCTCGACCCAGCCGAGGTGCAGGACACCGTGCATCGTGCGGTTGGCGATCTCGGCGGCGTACTCCCGATCCGTCAGATAGAGCGGCTGGAACGGGCTGGTGTCGCGCTCGGGCGCGGTGTGGTCGAGGAGGTCCTCCGGGAGCCGGTCGCGCAGCGAGGCGACGCGGCGGCCGAGGCCGTGCTCGTCCTCGTCGGCGCCGAGCATCCGGCCGAGCCCCCAGCGGACCGCGAAGAGGAGGCGGTACGCCGCCGGGAAGTCGCGGTCGTCGCTGCTCATCCCTTCGACAAGCTCAGGACATCGCATCGCCTCGACGAAGGCGGGGAAGTCGTCGGGGCCGCCCTGGACCGGGAGGGCCCAGACGTCCTCGAGCTCGAAGTCGTGGGTGATCTCGTGGATGCGCCAGGACTGGCAGCAGTAGGCGCCCGACGGTATCGGGCCGATCCGGATCGGGCTGAGTCTGATGGGTGCGTGTGTGGTCATGGCTCCACACTGGTCCGCGCGCGGCGGCCGTTCGTCGCCCACAGGTCGCGGGCCTCTCATCCCCCAGGATGAGACTCAGCTCCGGGGACCGACCAGCCCCGTCTCGTACGCCAGCACGACCGCCTGCACGCGGTCGCGCAGGCCGAGCTTGGCGAGCACGTGGCCGACGTGCGTCTTCACCGTCGCCTCCGAGAGGTGGACGCGGCGGGCGATCTCGGCGTTGCTGTCGCCGGTGGCGAGCTCGAGGAGCATGTCGAGCTCGCGGGGCGTCAGGGTTGCCCGGATGTCGGCGACCCGGCCGCTGTCGGGGGCCGGCGCGGTCGCCACGTGCTCGAGCAGACGGCGTGTCGTCGAGGGCGCGACCACCGCGTGACCTGCGTGGACGGTGCGGATCGCGGCGACGATCTCCTCGGCCCGGGCGTCCTTGAGGAGGAA
>JALZDD010000980.1 GCA_030862715.1 Actinomycetota bacterium
GTTGGGTCGGCGCGCGAGCCCGGGTCGGCAAGGCCCAGGCCAGCGCCCTCTACAACCTCTTCTACTACGGCGGCTCCAGCCTCTTCGGCTGGCTGCTCGGCTATGCGTACGTCGTCGGCTGGTGGGGAGTCGCCACCGCCGTCCTCGTCCTCGCCCTCACCTCGCTCACCTGGTCCTGGCTCGCCGCCCACGACTGAGTTCAGGAGTTCCCGGCACGAGCCTCACCCGAACAGATGTCCGCGTCCTTCTCACCGACGACGCACAGCGTCAGCCCCAAGGGGTAGCGAAACGAGTCCTCCGCGCCACTGACTTCGCTCGTGATGGTGAGAAAGGGCGAGTACACCGATCTACCGTCAGTCGGAACGACCTCGACGTACAGAGCCGACCCCGGACCGCCCGATCCGCACTTGTCCGACACCTTCCGGAGATCCGGGGTAACACCGACGTCCTCGAACGGCTCCTTGGCGCCGCCGACGTCTGCCATCTCGCCGAGCACGGTGAACCGACGCACATCGAGACCGGAGTCGGGCGCAGCGATGACGGAGGTCACGGTCCCGCTGTCTCCGCCTTTGACGCAAAGCCCGGTGATGTGGATGGTGTTGATCTCGTCAGACGCGACGTCCACCACTCGAAGCCCGGCTGAGAAGTCCACCCCGCCCGCAGCGGTTACCTGCCCGCCATCGCCACCAGCGTTGTCACCGCAGGCAGACAATGCAAAGGCCAACAGCAGTGCGCCGCATACGAACGGGGTGGCCCTCATTCACGCCACCGCGGCCACGACACGAGCAGACTGCTCGCGACCCGCCGATGAACTCCAACAGAGCTTGGCCCGGCCAGTGAACTCGCCGAACGTGAGGCTGGTGTCGGAGTTGTATCCGGATTGCGCAGACACGTTGACCTGAGCCAGATCAACACCGGTGCCGTAGGTCGTGTTCCGACCGCTGTTCTTCGTCCAGCTATACCCGCGGTCGTAGGTGTTGCATCGGGAGTAGCTCAAGCGCGAAACAAGGACGTACCCCGCTACGAGCTCCTGAATGCTGTAAGGCCTCCAGTAGTGGCCGAAGGCGGGTCCGCACGAGTTCCTGTAGTAGCGATACTTGACCCTGTTGTAGTAGCGACGTGCTGTGACGATCCCGCCCTGAGATGCGTGCGAGCTCGTCGACTTGGTTGTCGAGCCACTTGCCTTCCAGCCATTGCCGAAAGTGACGGCAACTCCAAGCGAGTGAGACGTTCCGCTGCCTTGCCCTACCTTCGCCTTTGCATTGATCACACCCTGCGCGATCACGAAAGACTCAGGGCGCTGCGACTGGTAGGTGCTGGTCGCGATTGGGTAACACTCATCCATGGGAGTGATGCCCAAAGCGCTTCCTCGATCCGAGAGGATCGTATCGATCCGTCCGCGGTCGACCACGGAGGTCGTGTTGAACCCGGGCGCATCCGCGGCGGCCAACGCCAGACCTTCCTCGTCCGAAAGGAGATCCGGATCCGCCGCCAAGGCTGCTTCGGATACTGCGGAACTCTGGAAGGCTCCAGTCCCGAGATCGAACCGTAGATCGACAGGGCTGGCAGTTTCGATTGCCGCAGCGACCACCTCAGCCGAGGTCCAGCCGTCAGGAGTCGCCAGAAGGGAAAGAGACCTCTCCGCCTCGTGCTCCTTGTCCGCGACGATCACATCGACGTCGACCTGTCCGGTTTCGGAGACTAGGTCCTTGGGAAGTGAGGACGAGTCCAGTTGGACTGTGAAATCTCCGTTCGCGTCAGTCTGGGTCGTTGCGACGACCTGTGACTCGACCTTCTGCTCGTCTCCAAGAGACTCCAGCACTGACTGGTTTGGCCACGCGACGACGACAACGTCCGCCTCGGGGACCGAGACATCGTTGCTCGTCACTGTTCCCGTCAACGCCGTGTTTGCAAGCAACAGCGCCGTGACGGGACGGGCGGCCGCCGTCGATGGCGCTGCCGCTCCACCTCCCACAAGCGCAGCCATGACAATCGAGCAAACGAATAGCCGCCGTCTTGGAAGCACCGCCATGAGCGGCGGCGCGTATGGGGCGGGTTTCCGCGCCCCCCACCTTCGATAGAGTCCCATCTGCACACGTCCCTTCAGACGTCTTGTGTGTTGACCGAGTCCGTCCCGGTCATCGCCCTGTCTGGTGTTACCGCACCAGACAGGGCACTGGCCGAAGGCCCGCTCGACAAACTGCGTACGTGCAGGCTCATCTGCTGCGGCACAGATGCTAAGGACCGACCATGTCACGGCGCTCCCGTACCGCTCCCGTACCATCCCGTACACCCGGGCATGGCATGGACCCGGCACCACCTAGGGTTCCGCGGGTCCACGGTCGAGCGGTCGATCCAATCTGGATTGAAGGCAAGATTCCGGGCACTACACACGGAAATGCTTGCGCGCGAACTCGAGCGACTCGCGGAGGTCGGCGACGCGCTCGGCGCGGGACCGGGCCCGGCGGGTGTTGATCTCGAGGACGATCTCTCCGTCGAACCCCGAGGCGGCCAGATGACGAAGGAAGCGGTCGGCGCCCATGTGGCCCCGCCCGGGCACGAGATGCTCGTCCTTGGCCGAGCCGGTGCCGTCGGTGAGGTGGATGTGCCGCAGCCGGGAGCCGAGCCGCTTCGCCATCTCGATCACATCGTCACCGGCGATGGCGGCATGGGAGAGATCGATGGTGGTGTTGGCGTACTCCTCGGTCGAGGGGTCCCAATGGGGCAGGTACATCGGCGTCGAGCGCTTGGCTGCCCGCCACGGGTACATGTTCTCCACGGCGAACTTCAGCCCGGTCGAGCGCTCCAGCGTGGCGATCCCGTCGACGAACCCGGCCGCATACTCACGCTGCCAGCGGAACGGCGGATGTACGACGACCACCCCCGCCCCGACCTCGGCGGCCATCTCGGCCGACCGCTCGAGCTTGCCCCAGGGCTCGAAGCCCCAGACCT
>JALZDD010001018.1 GCA_030862715.1 Actinomycetota bacterium
TGGGGACGCTGTTCGGCTGGCAGGCCCATCTCGGGCTAGGCGCGGTGATCGCCGCGCTCGGGCTCCTGATCCTCCTCAGAATGGCGTTCTCCTGGGTCGGCATCCTGCTCGGCCTGCTGGTCAGCGGTCCCGAGGCGGCGATGAAGTACTTCGCGCTCGTCTTCCCGCTCGCCATGGTCGCCGACACGATCGTGCCGACCGACCTGATGCCGGGCTGGCTCGCCCTCCCCGCCGAGTGGAACCCGCTCTCCTCGACCGTCATCGCCACCCGCGAGCTCTTCGGCAACATGGCCGCCCCGGCCACCACCTGGGTCGGTGAGCACGCGCTGACCATGGCCGTCCTCTGGCCGGTCGCCATCATCGCGATCTGCCTGCCGCTGGCCATGGCGCGGCTGCGCCGCCTGGGACGGTGACCAGGATGACCACGCTTCCGGTCCAGGCCCACCGTCAGGTGAACGGCTACACCGAGCTGATGAGTCGCGTCAGGCAGGAGGGTCTGCTGGCGCGATCGCCGAGGACGTACGCCCGGCGTGCGGCGCTCCTCGGCACCGGCTTCGCGCTCGCGCTGATCGCCATGCTCGCCCTCGGGCAGACCTGGTGGCAACTGCTGGTCGCAGCGGCTTTCGGGGTCCTGTTCACCCAGACGGCGTTCCTCTCCCACGACGGCGCCCACCGTCAGATCTTCGCCTCGGGCCCGAAGAACGAATGGGCCTCTCGCATCCTCGGCAACCTGGTCGTCGGGCTGAGCTACGGCTGGTGGATGCGCAAGCACACCCGCCACCACGCCAACCCGAACAAGGTCGACGCGGACGAGGACATCCGCCCCTCGGTCCTGCTGTTCACCCCCGAGGACGTCGAGCGACGTACCGGCTTCAAGCGGTGGCTCACCGCCCGCCAGGGATGGCTGTTCTTCCCGCTGCTGACCCTCGAAGGCATCAACCTTCACGTCGGCGCCGTCCGCACCGTGATCGGCGACAGAGACCTCAAGCATCGCCGTACGGAGGCAGCGCTCCTGGCGCTGCGGCTGATCGGCTGGCCGGTGCTGGTCTTCTCGGTCCTGGGCCTTGGCCTCGGCGCGGCGTTCCTGGGCGTGCAGCTGGCCGTCTTCGGTGTCTACATGGGCGCGAGCTTCGCCCCCAACCACAAGGGCATGCCGCTGGTCCCGCGCGACACCAGGATCGACTTCCTCTCCCGCCAGGTCCTGACCTCCCGCAACATCCGTGGCGGGCGCTGGGTCGACTGGCTCATGGGTGGCCTCAACCTGCAGATCGAGCACCACCTCTTCCCCAGCATGCCGAGCAGCAGCCTTCGCCGCGCCCAGCCCCTGGTCCGCGCCTACTGCGCCGAGCAGGGCGTCCCCTACACCGAGGCCGGCCTCCTGGAGTCGTACGCCATCGTCGTCCGCCACCTCAACCGCGTGGGCCTCGGCGACCGCGACCCCTTCGCCTGCCCGTTCGTCGTGGTCAACAGGACGGGCTGACCGGGTGGGTCCTACGGGTTCGGATCGGCGAGCACCGCTGCCCGGACCCGCCCGTGATCGGAGTATTCCGCATCGGCCTCCACGGTGCCAGCGCCACCGAGCTCCCTCTCCCACTCCCGGGTGAGGGACTCGGTCTCGCCCTCCTCGCGGGCGCGCCGGTCGAAGGTGACCCGGGTGACGTACCCGTCGTCGGACCAGACCAGCACCCCGTCGACCTCGGCCTCGAAGCGGTGGCCGCCGGGCAGGACGAGGTCGACCCGGTCGCTTGCGTAGTCGCGCATCCCGGGGAACTCCTCGTTGTCCTCGGGCAGGCTGGAGAGCAGGATCGGCTCGCGCAGGTCGAGCTCGATGGTGTCGGGGTCGCGGGTGAGCTGGGCGAACACGACGAGCGTGGCGATGAAGAGCACCGGCACCGCGAGTACGCCGACCCCGGACCAGGCCAGCGGCTTCGGGTTCTTCCCCGACATCCGCACCGCTCCGGCGGCCACGAGCAGGATCAGCCCGACCGCGACGAAGAACAGCAGGACAGCCCCGACGACGATGATCAGAACCGCCCCACCCGCACCCATGGCCCCAGTATCCCGGCCGCGCGGTGCCCCGCACCGCGGAACGGCTAGGAGACGGTCGCGACGACGCAGACGGCGAGGGTGGAGAAGTAGACGACGCCGGCGAACAGGGCGTGGAACCCGACCCGGAGCGGCAGTCGGCGTTTGAAGATCGAGCGGAGGGCGAGCTTGTAGGCGTTCACCGTCGAGAGGTGGGTGCCGCCCA
>JALZDD010000772.1 GCA_030862715.1 Actinomycetota bacterium
TCATGCTCGGCGAGATGTTCGCCCTGGAGGACCTCGCTGCGGACTGCGCCGAGGACGGTGTCCACGAGTTCCTCTTCTGCGGCACTGGCCTCAAGATCACCAACTCGGTGGGTGCTCCGGTAACGCCTATGGCTATCAAGTGACGCCGGCCGAGCCGCGTCGAACCGACCGACATGACCTGTGGCGCCTCCGGCGCAACGGATGAAGGGATAGTGCACGTGCACACGATGATCGTTCGGTCCAACCTCGCAGGTGAGTGGGTGGAAGGAGACGGCAGGGGTTTCGTCAGCCTCAACCCGGCGCGGCCTGACGAGGTCGTGGCCGAGGGCCGCCGCATCGGCGCGACCGACGTCGAGCGCGCTGTCGATGCAGCCGCCGAGGCATTCAAGATCTGGCGCAAGGTGCCGATCCACGAGCGAGCAGCCATCCTCGTCTGCACCGCTGACATCATCGAGAGCCGCCGCTCCGAGCTCGCGGTGGAGCTGACGAGGGAGCAGGGCAAGACCCGGCGCGACGCCACCGGTGAGGTGCAGCGCACAGCGGACACCTTCCGATACAACGCGACTCTTGCCAACAATCCCACGGGGTCGACGTTTGCCTCGCTGCGCGCGACCGAGCACATCTGGACGTTGCGCCAGCCCTTGGGTGTGGTCTCGCTGATCACGCCGTGGAACCTCCCCATGGCGATTCAGTCCTGGAAGCTCGCTCCTGCGCTGCTTTGCGGCAACACGGTCGTGTGGAAGCCGGCCGCGATCGTGCCGCTGGTGTCGCAGCGCCTGATGGACGCGATGCTCGAGGCAGGACTGCCCGCCGGCGTCTGTAACCTTGTTCTCGCCGACAGCCGGGACACCACGCCGATGCTCGCCCACCCGGCAGTGCGGGCGGCTTCTTTCACCGGCTCGACGGAAGTTGGCAAACACCTGATTGCAGAAGGCGCCCGATACGGCGTGAAGGTGCAGGCGGAGATGGGCGGCATGAACAGCGCCATCGTCTCGGCGGACGCCGACCTCGACTGGGCAGTTGCCCAGGTTGCCTCCTCGGCGATGCTTCAGACCGGCCAGCGGTGCACCGCCACGGGACGTGCAATCGTCGCCCGACCGCTGCTCGACGAGTTCGTGAGCCGGGTCGTCGAGCGCGCTGACGCGATGCGGGTCGGTGATGGGCTGCAGAATGACCCCGATCTCGGCCCCGCAGCCTCAGCTGACGCGCGGGACCAGGTTCTGGCCACGGTGGAGGCCGCCGGAACTCGCGGGGTCGCCGAGCTCACCTCCTCGACCGAGGGCATCGAGGACGACGGTTACTTCGTGCGGCCCACCGTGCTCGTCGACGTCCGGCCGGACGACCCGGTGTTCCTCGACGAGGTCTTCGGTCCCGTGCTGTCGGTCGTGCGGTTCGACGCCATCGAGGAAGGGGTGGCGCTGGCGAACGCCGGCGACTACGGCCTGGTCGGGGCTGTCTTCACCAACGACATCGGTGCCATCGTGTCGGCTGTCGAGGACTTTGAGGTCGGCATGCTGCACATCAACTCCGAGACGTGCGGCGGTGACCCTCACGTCCCCTTCGGCGGGATGAAGGACTCGGGGACCTCGCAGCGTGAGATGGGCCAGGTTGCGCTCGACTTCTTCTCGGAGACCAAGTCGATCTATCTCCGTCCCAGCCCGGCCTGAGGCGTGGCTACGCCGATCTCGGGGCGGCGCCACGCGACGGCGCCACAAGCCGTCCGCGACGGCTACCTCTTGGGTCCTCGAGCCACGATGCTTGCCTTCGTGGGCCTGGTCATCGGAATGCTGATCGCCTCGATCAGTCAGACAATTGTGACCACGGCGCTTCCTGCGATCGTCGACGATCTCGGTGGGGCCGACCGATACTCGTGGGTCTTCTCGGCGTACCTCCTGACGTCGACCGTCTCGGTACCGATCTGGAGCGGCCTCTCCGACCTATACGGTCGGCGGCAGTTCTTCATCGCAGGCATCGTGCTGTTTATGGCGGGAGCCGCCCTGGCTGCTGCGGCTCAGTCGATGGACATGATGATCGTTGCTCGTGGTGTCCAGGGGGTGGGTGCCGGGGCGTTGTTGCCGTTGGCGCTCGCGACCGTCGGCGACCTCATTCCGGCGAGGGACCGCCCCCGTTGGCAGGGATTCATGGCGATCGCCTTTGCGACCTCGAACCTGCTCGGGCCGACCGTCGGTGGGTGGATCGTCGATCACGCGACATGGAGAGTTGTGTTCCTGGGCGTCCTGCCGCTCGGAGCAGTTGCTCTCGCTGTGGTCGTCGCCCTCGTGCGGATTCCACGACCAGATCCGGCCGGCGAGCGGATCGACGTTCTAGGTGCGCTGCTGCTCACCGGGGCACTGGTGGGCCTGATCCTCGGAACGGTCGAGCTCGGCGCAGGCCTGCGGTTCGCGAACGCTTGGGTGTACGGCCCACTCGGAACTGCCTCGGCCCTGTTCTGCTTTCTGGCTGCGCACGAACGACGGGCAGAGGCACCGATCATCCCGGTCCTCCTGCTGGCCTCGCCAGCGAGGCGCATGATCCTCTTTGCGATGTTCCTGACGGGGCTGACGTCGTGGGGTGCCATCATGACGGTGCCTCTCTTCGCCCAGTCGGTCCTCGACCTCTCTGCCACACAGAGTGGGATCCTCCTGACACCGATGATGTTGGCGATGATCGTGACAACCGCCGGGTCAGGGGTCCTCATCTCGCGCGTCGGAGCCTACAAGTGGGCCCTAGTCACGGGGCCTCCATTCGTCGCCGCGGGCTTCGGCTTCATGGCCCTGGTGACCCCCGGCACGCCAGTGGTGGCGGCGATCGGGGCTGTCGTGGCGGTCGGTCTTGGCCTGGGGCTGCTAGTCATCAATCTTCTGACGGTGCTGCAGAACATCGTGCCGACCCGACATCTGGGCGCCGCGACGGGAGCGATCGAGCTGTTCCGGGGCTCCGGGGGCACGGTCGGCGTAGCACTCATCGGCGCCCTCCTCGCCATCGGCCTCTCTGGCGGGGGAGTGGACGGGGCTTCGCCCCAAGAGATGAGGAAGGCCATGCTGCCGGTCTTCCTGCTTGCCATTCCGGTTATGGCGGTGACGCTGACCCTGGTCCTGAGAATCCCCGCCGTGCCGCTGCGGCACACGGTGCACGAGAACCCCGAGCCCGTCCGTTCGAAATCGTGATATGCGTGCTATTCGAACTTTGATGCTGCGGCGTGCCATCTGCCAAGCACCGTCCGCGGCAATGATCCAGTCGTCGTAATTGGCGAATCGCTGAGGGTCGACAGAAACCGTTCTCCGCGATCACGAGGAACGTCACGTACGAGCGCGCATGGATCCGCGGGGTGTCGTCCGGATCCACCCTTCGTTCCACCTGAACGTTCGTTGCGAGGTGGCGGCCAGCCTCGACCCGTTCGTGGCGCGCGGACGCGATGGCGCGGACGAAGTCGAGGATCCTGCCGGCCCGGGTCGCGGGTCACTCCCTCGGCTGGGATCAAGACGGTGAAGTCATCGCTGATCAGGTGTGCCATTGCCTCCTCGTCGCCTGCGTCAGAGGGCGAAAGCCGTCAACAGGTCGTCGATCTCGACGCGCAGGAGGGTATTTGCTGTGTGGGAACCGTTGATCTAACTCGCGACTGCACAATATCATTCATGATAGTATTCAGTTTGTCGCAGGAACAATGGAAAGAGGCTCCATGTCGTACGGCTCTTCATCCGAGCATGGTCCACTCGAGGGGATCCGCGTCCTGGACCTGACTCGGGTGGTGATGGGCCCCCTTGCCACGCAGGTGCTGGCCGACCAAGGTGCCGACGTCATCCTGGTCGAGGCGCCGGGTGGTGACACGAATCGCGTCATGGGTCCAGGCCCGCATCGGGAACTCTCGGGCATCGCGCTGAATCTCCTGC
>JALZDD010001029.1 GCA_030862715.1 Actinomycetota bacterium
TCGAGAAGCTGACCGCCCTCGACGCGATCTGGGACAAGGGCACCAACCTGCACCACGCGCTGCTGCTCGCCAACCGGCACTTCCGCAAGCACCCCGGCGCCCAGCCGGTGCTCCTGATCGTGACCGACGGCGAGCCGACCGCCCACCTCGAGGCGGGCGGCGACGTCTGGTTCTCCTACCCGCCGCACCCGGTGACGATCGCCCGGTCCGTCGAGGAGCTGGAGAACTCCCGCCGCCTCGGCGCCCAGACGACCTTCTTCCGCCTCGGCGACGATCCCGGCCTGGCCCGCTTCATCGACTCCATGGCCTGCCGGGTCGAGGGCCGCGTCGTCGCGCCCGAGCTGGACGACCTCGGCGCCGCCGTGGTCGGGTCCTATCTCGGCGACAGGACGGCGCGGCGTACGTCGAACATCTCAGGTGGCTATCCCGACGCGTTCGGTGGCCGCGGCTGGTGGGCCGGCTGAACCGAGTTAACTCGGTGAGCATCCGGCCGCGTAGCCTTCGCTCGTGCCAGAGGAGACGCTGAACGTACTTGCCCTTCTCGCCCTCGCGGCCCTGGCCGCCGGTTATGTGGACGCGGTGGTCGGCGGAGGTGGGCTGATCCAGCTCCCCGCCCTGCTGCTGTTCCTCCCCGGCGCCGCACCGGTGCAGATCCTGGCGACCAACAAGCTGGCATCGATCTTCGGCACCTCGATCAGCGCGGCGACCTACTACCGGCGGGTGGGGCCGGACCCGAAGACCTTCATCCCGCTCATGATCCTCGCGTTCGCCGGGTCCGCCCTTGGGGCGGGCGTCGCCTCCTACCTCCCGGAGAGCGTCTTCGAGCCCATCGTTCTGATCGCGCTGATCCTGGTCGGGGCGTGGGTGCTCTTCAAGCCGTCACTGGGCGAGGCGACCGAGTTGAGGTACGACGGGCACCGGCACTTGATCGGCGCGATGGTGGTCGGGTTCGCGGTCGGCTTCTACGACGGCGCTCTGGGGCCCGGGACCGGCAGCTTCCTGGTGATCGGGCTCGTCGGTCTCCTCGGCTACTCCTTCCTGGAGGCGAGCGCGAAGGCGAAGATGGCCAACGTCGCCACCAACCTCGCCGCCCTGGTCGTCTTCATCCCGCAGGGCGCGGTGCTGTGGAAGACCGGACTGGTGATGGGCGTGTGCAACCTGATCGGCGGCTACCTCGGGGCGCGGACCGCCGTGGCGAAGGGCGCCGGGTTCGTACGCGTCTTCTTCATCGTCGTGGTCGCCGGGTTCATCATCCGTCTCGGCGGCAGCGTGCTGGGGCTGTGGTGACATGGACTCTGGGGTGAGATGCACTACCTGACGATCGGCCGCGACGGAGCCGCCGAGATCGAGGAGAAGCGGTCCCGGTTCCTGTGCACGCTCGCCCGGGTGGAGGACGAGGCCGATGCGCGGGCGGTGGTCGAGCGGCTGCGCAAGCAGCACTGGGACGCCCGTCACACCTGCTCCGCCTTCGTCATCGGGCCGCCGCCGCAGCCGGTCGAGCGCTCCAACGACGACGGCGAGCCGGCCGGCACCGCGGGGGCACCCATGCTCGAGGTGCTCCGGGGCGCCGGCGTCTCCGACACGGTCGCCGTCGTGACCCGCTGGTTCGGCGGAACGCTGCTCGGCGCCGGTGGCCTCGTCCGGGCCTATTCCGAAGCCGTTCGGGCCGCGCTCGACGAGGTCGGCACGCGCCGACGCGAGCTCGTCCGGGAGTACGAGATCGAGGTTCCGTACGACGCCGCCGGCCGCCTCGAGACCGACCTGCGCTCCTCCGGTGTGGCCGTCCTCGACACCACCTACGGGGCTGCGGTGACCCTGCGGATCGGGGCTCCTCCGGAGGACGAGAACCGACTGGAATCGTTGCTCGCCGAACTCACCGCGGGCGCGTCTGCGCTGGTCCCGGGCACGGACCAGTGGGTCGACGTCCCCTGACGTTTGGGAGAATGGCCGGGTGAGCGACCATAGCGAGACGCCCGTGGACCTCCCTGCCGGATGGACGGCGAAGGTCCCTGACCTCGACGATCTGCCCGCACTGCTGAGGCTCCGGGCGGCTGACAAGACGCCGTTCGAGGGCTCCGGAAAGGTCGATGCCGCCGCCATCACCGGCGAGATCGCCGGGCCTGCTTCCTGGACCCGCCAGCAGCTCGTCGCGATCGACCCCGACGGCGACGTCCGTGCCTGGGCCATCGCCCACGACCGCGCCGCCGGCCGCACCCTCGTCTACCTCTACGTCGACCGCACCATCGCCCAGGCCGCCGACGTCGCGGCCGGGCTCTATGCCTGGCTCGAGGACCAGGCACGATCGATGGCCGAGCTGCGCGGCATCACCGAGTCCCACCTCGACGCCAGCCCGTTCGCCGACGACACCGTGCAGCGCGAGTGGCTGGCCGCAGCGGAGTTCACCAACAGGCGCACCTGGCTGCACATGAGCCGGCCGGTGCTGCCCGACGAGACCGTGCCTCCGCTTCGCGAAGGTGTGACGATCCGGCCGGTCGAGACCCACGAGAACGGCATGCCCGTCGCGGCGGACCTGCAGACGGTCCACCAGACCCTGGAGGAGTCTTTCCAGGACCACTTCAACTCCTACAGGGAGAGCTTCCCGGAGTTCGTACAGCGCCTCCGCGAGGACCCGGGCCACCGCTGGAACCACTGGTGGCTGGCTTATGTGGACGACACGCTCCCGGCCGGCACGCTGGTCGCCTCGGTGCTGCCCGCCAACGCGGCCGGGGTCGAGGGGACGTACGTCGAGTACATCGGCGTGAACCGCAACGCCCGCGGCCGCGGGGTCGCGAAGGGGCTGCTCTACACCGTCATCGGCGACGCCCTCGAGCGCGGCCGTGACCGGGTCTCGCTCGAGGTCGACGCCGACAGCCCCACCGGGGCCGACGGGCTCTACAAGTCGATGGGCTGGGTGACCGACTACGTCACCGAGTCCTGGC
>JALZDD010001045.1 GCA_030862715.1 Actinomycetota bacterium
GAATGCGATCCAGGCGGTAGTGGCCGAACACTGCCCCGGGATGAAGCGTCGTCATGCCCGCACCCTATTCAAGGGGCGTGGAACCCAACCACTCCAATGCGCTAAAAGTCGCCTACTTCTTGGTCGGTGACCACTCGACGATGGTGGAGACGAGCGGAGCGACCTGTCCGGACCGGGGACGGACGCTGTCGACCTTCTTGTCGCTCACCGTCACCGTCGGGTTCATCACGATCGGCACGACGATCGAGTCCCGCACCAGAGTCTTCTCGATCTGGACGCGTACGTCGCGGGCCTCGTAGGGGTCAGCGGTGCGGGCCAGCTCGCTGATAAGGCGGTCGCGTTCGCGGTCACCACCACCGGTCGCGTTCTGGCTGCCCTTGCTACCCCACTGGGCCGAGATCTCCTCCGGCGTCTGCGGGATCGGGATCCGGACGAGCGCGGCGTCCCACTTGTTGCCGGAGAGCACCTTGTCGGCCGAGGACACACCACAGTCGGTGGTGCCCCAGCCCTCGTCGTCCACGACGTTCGAGATCGTGTCGTAGGCGCCCGCGGCGAACGCGCTCGACTTGTCGTAGGAGACGCACACCCTGGCGCCGCGCGGGGCCGTCGCGTCCTCCGAGGCCTTGAACTTCGTGGAGAACCCGGAGTCCTCGGTCGCGATCTGGTAGCCCTCGCCACCCGGCGGGAACAGCACGACATCGGTGGCTTCGTACGCCTCGGCCCACTCGCCGGCGCCGCCCTCGGCGATGTCGCCACGGGGCACTGCCCGCAGATAGGACGTACGGGTGTCCTTGCGCTTGAACAGGCCACGGTCGGAGCGGAGGATCAGCGCCCACATGGTGCCGTCGTTGGCGTTCGCGACGCCGTAGTCGCGGCGCTCGAGGTCGCGCACCTTCTTCCGGTTGGCCTTGGTCGGGGTGACCTGGACGACGTCGACCTCCTCGCCCAGGCTGTCCAGCGCGTCAGAGCTGGCCGGGGTGAGGCGTACCTGCTCGTAGGTCGGCTTGGCCTCGCCCGCGTATTCGGGGTTGGCCTCCAGGTCGACCTCCTGGCCGCTCTCGCCGGCCGAGATCTTCGAGATCCGGTAGGGCCCGCTGGAGAGCAGGGCCTCCTCGGAGGCCTTGCCGTCCTCGGCGACCGCGAAGGACGAGCTCCACGCCTCCGCGATCTTGGTCAGCTTGGCGGTGTCGGACTCCTCGATCGCGGTCTCGACGACCTCCTTGGCCTCGATCGGATCCTCGATCTTCAGGGCCTTCTGTCCGACGACGTGCGCCGGCACGGCGACATCCAGGGCCGTACGCCAGTCGACCACCGGCACCACCAGCGGGACCTCGATGGCGCGGGCACCCTCGTCGACCTCCGGGATGTAGGCGCTCTTGGTCAGACCGGTCGGCACCGCGCCGAAGTCGACCGTACCGTCGGGGCTTCCCTCCTTCGGGGTGCGGAAGTAGCCCGACGTCGCCGCCCAGGCGAGCATGAGGTCGGCGGTGTCGATCGGCACTCCGTCGGACCACGTCGGCTCGGCCAGGTCGTAGCGCACCCGGGCCTGCTTGTCGCCCTCCATGGTGACCTTGCCGAAGGTCTCGTCCATCTCGACGGTGTCGTCGACCAGGGTGCCGAAGGCTCCGCGGGTCAGCGAGGCGATGTCGAGGTTCCCGTCGGTCACGCTCGCCGCGCTCGCCGGGTTGGTGTTCGTCAAAGATCCCGTCCATGCGACGGCGACCTCCGACCCCTCCTCCACCGAGGCTGGAAGATCACCCGAGCAGGCGGTTGCTACAAGCGCCAGACTGGCAACGGAAACGAGTCCCGCTCGACGACGTGCCCCAGGATGCACCTTCAAGTCCCCTCTCCGAGACAACGGACGCCCAGATCCTAACGAGCCGCGACGGAGACCGGCCACCGACGTAGCCAGTCTCCATCGACCAGGTTGTCGAGACCTCAGCTGGCGGGGATCTCCACCTGCTCCTTGAACTCGTCGATCGTCTTGTCCGAGCCGATCACCTTCGCGCCGTCGCGGCCGTACTCGACGAGGTAGGTGTCAGCCTTCTCGTCCACCTCGAAGGCGATCCATCCGGTGTGCTCGCCGCCATCGCGCCGCGACACGTCCTCGAACGGCGTACGCTTCGCGGCGGTCAGCTCCGTGGCCACCTCGTCGGTGTCGGGCGACCAGAAGTCCGCCCCGTTGTCCCAGGAGATCTCGAAGTTCCCGTCCTGGATGAGGCCGCCGTACTCCTTCCCGGGCTTGACCTTGATCTGGAGCAGCACGATCTCTCCGCCTTCGGCGATGAGCTC
>JALZDD010000791.1 GCA_030862715.1 Actinomycetota bacterium
CGGGCATGGCTTCTCGTCAAGGGCGTACGGACCCCCGCGTGGTGCGCAGCCGGGAAAGAGTGCTCGAAGCGGCGCTCGCGGAGCTCGCCGAGCGGGGATACGGCGGATTCAGCATCGACGGGGTGGCAACGCGTGCCGGTGTCGCCCGGAGCACCATCTATCGGCTCGGACACGACCGACTCAGCCTGGTCGCCGCTGCCATGGAGACGCTCAACGTGCAGCCGCGCCCGGAGGCCGGCGGACAGGACCCGCGCGCCGATGTGGTCGCGATCGTCGCCCATCTCGCCTCTGCCATGCAGTCGTCCCTGATGTCCGACTGTCTACCCGCTGTGCTCGACGGCGCCGAGCGCGACCCGGGGCTGCGGGAGCTGCACCACAGTTACAGCGCGCAGCGGCGTACGCGGCTGGTTGATGCGCTCACCCGGCTGCGGGAGTCGGGGCACGCTGTCGGAGATCCGGAGCGGGCGGCGGAGGCGCTGGCAGGGGCGGTGTTCTATCGGCGGCTGATGACGCCGGTGCCGCTGCGTACGGACGAGATCGACGGTTTGGTGGCGACCGTTCTCGGGGAGAAGTGATCCGGCAGCCGGCTCAGCCGACGCCGATGTGCTGGTAGTCGAGGTCGATCAGGGCGACGGCGCGGTCGCCGTACGCGTCGACTTCGCGGGGATAGGGGGCGCCGGTGTATCGGGTGGCGAGCTCGTCGATGATCTCCCAGCGGGTCTCGTCCTCGACCCAGTCGACGACGCGGCCGCGGAGGATGACCGGCATGAAGTCGTTCTCCTGCGGCGCCAGGGAGAGTGCGATGCGCGGGTCGGCATGGAGATTGCGGTACTTGCGGCCGCGGTTGCCGGTGAGGAAGACGACGTGGTCGCCGTGGGTTCCGATCCAGACCGGGGAGGTGCGTGGGGCGCCGTCGGGTCCGATGGTGGCGACATGGGCCAGGGCGGTCCCCTCGAGGAAGGGGCGTACGACGGGGTTGATCATCGGTCTTCTCCTTGCTGGTGGTCAGCGGATGACGCGGTAGTGGAGGTGGGTGACGCCCGGGGCGGGGACGACGTCGACGATCTCGAGCGAGATGTGCTCGGGGAGCTCGTTGAAGAAGCGGCGGCCGGCACCGAGGAGCACCGGGACCTGGTGGAGGACGATCTCGTCGACGAGGCCGGCTCTCAGTGCTTCGGTCACGACGCCGCCGCCCATGAGTCCGACGTCCTTGCCGCCTGCCTGTTCCTTGGAGAGGGCGATCGCGTCCTCGATGGTGGTGGCGAAGGTCTGGCGGTCGTGGCGCGCGGGAGCGGGACGATGGGAGAGGACGACCAGCGGGGCGGTGGGATGCGGAGCTCCGCCGTTGTCCCAACCGGAGTCGTCGTAGGTGTTGCGGCCGGCGAGGCTGACCCCGTCGCGCGCGGCCAGGGCGTCGAAGACGCGGGCGCTCGGCTCGGAGAGCTTGAAGCCGTCGAAGACCTGGCTGGGGGTGTCGCCGTCGAAGTACCAGTCGAAGAGGACGCCACCGTCCCCCAGGCCACGACCTGGGCTGGGACCGCGTCCGGTGATGAAGCCGTCGACGGAGACCGAGAGTGCTGCGAGGACCTTGCTCATGATCGCTCTCTGAGAGTCGGAGTTTCCTGAAGAGACTCTGTGACCGTAACACTCTGAGTTCCCTCAGGGAACCCCAAATGGTAGATTCGGGGCATGCAACGTACGAACTTCGGCGACATGGCCTGCTCGATCGCGCGGACGCTCGATGTGATCGGGGAGCCGTGGTCGCCTCTCGTACTGCGCGACATCTGGGTGGGCATGAACCGCTTCGACCAGGTCCAGGCGGATCTCGGGATCTCGCGGAAGGTGCTCACCGAACGGCTCGGGCATCTGGTCGAGCACGGGGTGCTGGAGAGGCAGGCGTACGACAACCGGCCGCGCTATGAGTACGTGCTGACGGAGAAGGGGCGCGAGCTCGTCGACGTGCTGATGGTGATGGTCGGATGGGGTGACAAGTGGCTCGCGGGCGAGGCCGGGCCGCCGGTGCTCTACAGGCATCACGCGTGCGGAGAGATCGGACGGGTCGATCTGCGGTGCTCGCACTGCGGTGAGCCGATGCACGCCGACGACATCGACGTGCTGCCCGGGCCGGGGGCTGCGCCGGAGCCGGTCTCAGCGGGGTAGCGGGCCGGTGTAGGCCTGCCGCGCGGTCTCCACGGCCGGCATGTTCGCCTCCGACCAGTTGCCGACGGCGGCGAAGACGGGCTGGAGGCTGCGGCCGAGGTCGGTGATGTCGTACTCCACCCGGGGTGGCACCTCCGCGTGGTAGCGGCGCTCGACGAGGCCGTCGCGCTCGAGCTGGCGCAGGCGCTGGGTCAGTACCTTCGAGGAGATCGTGCCGAGGCGGCGCTCCAGCTCCACGAAGCGCTGGGTCCCGAACTCGTGCAACGTCCACAGGATCGGGGTGGTCCATCGGCTGAAGATCAGCTCCACCGCTGGGGTGATCGGACAGGCCGCCACCGGCTCGTCAATGCTCGGACGCCAGGTCATATCGCTCCAATACTTACCTTGGGGAACCCACTGTATCGAGGGATCTAACGTCGTTCCGAACGCAGATCACGACCTATGAATGGAGACCTCGATGATCGTCATCACCGGAGCGACGGGGAATGTCGGACAACCGCTCGTCGACCTGCTGGCCGACGCCGGGCACACCGTCACCGCCGTCTCGCGTGCGAAGTCGGCGCCACTACCGACCCGGCCGGGAGTCGTCCCCGCGGTGGCCGACCTCTCCGATGCCGCGGCCCTGGCCCCGGCCCTGACCGGAGCCGACGCGCTGTTCCTGATCGTCAGCGGCGCCGGCGCTCATGTCGACGGGCCGACGCTGATGAAGCATGCCGAGGCGGCAGGAGTACGCCGGGTGGTGCTGTTGTCCTCGCAGGCAGTCGGCACCCGGCCGGGGACGCCGTCGCACGCACCGCTCACCGAGCTCGAGGAGGCGGTGCGGAGCTCGGCGATGGAGTGGACGATCCTGCGCCCTGGCGGCTTCGCGAGCAACGCGCTCGCGTGGGTGCCGATGATCAAGGAGATGAACGCCGTCCATGCGCCGTACGGCGATGTGGCGCTTCCCGTAGTCGACCCCCTCGACATCGCCGAGGTCGCCGCCGCGGCTCTGACCGAGGACGGTCACTCGGGGCGGACGTACGAGATCACCGGTCCCGCCGCGACCACGCCGCGGGAGCGGGTCGAGGAGATCTCCGCGGCGATCGGGCGTCCGCTGCAGTTCGTCGAGCTGACCCCGGAGGAGGCACGCGGCCAGATGTCTGACCCCAGGAAAGCGACCAGCATGCCTCCGGCCGTTGTCGAGGGGACGCTCGCCATCCTCGGCCACCCGACCGCTGACGAGCAGGCGGTCAGCCCGCATGTCGAGGAGGTGCTCGGCAGGCCGGCCCGCGGTTTCAGAGAGTGGGCGCGGCGTTTCGCCGCTGCGTACGGGGCCTGAGTTCGGGGCCCGAGGTCAGCTACCGCCGGCGGCGCCGAGCTCCTTGAGTGCGGCGCCGTCGATGCGGTGGACCTCCCACTCGTTCTGCGGGACCGAGCCGAGGGAGCGGTAGAAGGCGATCGACGGCTCGTTCCACGTGAGCACCCACCACTCGAGGCGGCGCCAGTCGTTCTCGAGGCAGATCTCGGCGAGGCGTACGAGGAGGGCCTTGCCGGCGCCGGCGCCGCGGTGCGCCGGGTCGACGAAGAGGTCCTCGAGCCAGATGCCGTTGCGGCCGGTCGAGGTGGAGAAGGTGACGTACCAGACCGCCATGCCGATGACCGTGCCGTCGAGCTCGGCGATGAGGCAGCGGGTGGTCGGGGTGCCGGACTCCGGGAAGAGCGCCGCGGTGAAGTCGGTCTCCGTGGC